>DASVHD010000029.1 GCA_036382775.1 bacterium
GCAGTCAAAAGGAGCCGATAGCATGAATGAAATACAACTTACGCTGCCGAGCGGCAAGAAAGTCAAGATGCGGGAGATGATCGGACTGGACCAGGTCGCCACGATCAGAAAATTCATCGGCAAGAGCGAGGAGGAAAAAGAGCTCAAGACGTTCAATGAAGTCGCGCTGTGCATCGTGGAGATCGAGGGCATGAAAAAACCCCAGGGTTACGAGGACCTGCTGACCTTGTCGAACAAAGATCTGACCGCGCTCCTATTGGCGTATAACGAACTCAACACCCTGAATCCCAAAGAAATCGAGGACCTGAAGAGTTTTTTCGATTCCGCGCCGGGCTCAAAATCCTCGGCGAAGAATTCAGCTACTCCATAGAGGACATCCTGGCCATGCCGGTCACCGAACGGGAACTGATGGAAAAGCTGCTGGCGGAAAAAATCGAAAAGATCCGGGAGAATAAAGACGCATGAGAACCGCGTTCGAAGTCGGCGTCATACTGCTCGCCAAAGACATGTATTCGGGCGTCGTGGCGAAAGCCGAACGCAACCTGTCAATTTTAAGGAAAACATCGAAGGAATCCGCGGACGAGTTTACCAAGAGCTTCGAGCGCGCGAAAAAGATCGGGGCGATCGGCTTGAGCATTACCGCGACCGGCGTCGCGATTACCGGCTTTATGAAGGGCGCGCTGGCGCAGGCGGGCGAAACCGAATCGGCGATCGGCCGGGTTTTGACCGATATGGGCGAGTCGGCGAACGTTTCCAAAGAAATGATCAAGAAAGCCTTTTCCGAAATCAAGACGACCTGGGGCATGACCGATACGGAAATATCGGATTCCATGCGGGCGGCCGGCGGCCGGTTCAATGATTATGCCAAGGGGATCAAGGCGACCAGCGTCGCGGCGGTGCTGGCGATGGCGCGCAGCATCGATCTCGGCTCGGCGACGAATATGCTGACCACGACCTTTTCGCAGTTCGGCGACCGGATGGATAAGAACCTTTCCGACGAAGAAAAAATGATCGGCACCGGCAACGTTCTGTCCGAGGTAATGAAGCGATTGGGCAATAACTGGGAAGGCTTGAATAATTATCTCGGCTCGACCTCGATCAAAGCGAAGAGCGCGGGACAATCCATGGAGACGGTGCTGGCGACCGCGGCGGTGCTGGGTAAGGATGCAGTGAAACTGAAAATGGGCGGCGCGGCCATGGATTCGATCCTCGATACGATGACCAAGTTGAGAGGCAAGGCACCCGGACTCGTGAACCTAATGCCAAATTTCAAAAAATCCAGCGATTTTGTAGATTTCCTGGGCGATATGAAAAACGCGATGGCGAAACTCGGGATCAAAGATGCACAGCAGCAGTTAAATTTCCTGGCAAAATATTTCAGTTCGAGCGCAGATATGGTGCAGTACTTCATTGCCAATCTCGATGAGCTGAAGGCGCAGAAAAAAACGCTCGAAGACCTGGGTAAAGAAACGAAGAAAGACGCGGGGATATTCAAAGACGCCCAGGAGAAAAGCAAAAACTGGGAGGAGACCCAGAAAATATTGAATGCCCGGCTGGGCGAGCTCAAGGAAGCACTGGCGACGTCATTGCTGCCTTTGACCAAAGCCTTCAGCGACGCACTGGGCGGCGTGGCGAAATGGATAACGGAAAATAAACTGGCGGCCGGAATTCTCGGAGTGGCGGGCGCGATCGTGGGGATCGGCGGCGCCGTGGCGACGATCGCGGGTCCCCTGGTAACTTTGATCGGCACGCTCAAGATGTGGAAACTCCAGGCCTATCTGGCGAAGATGGAGCAAGTGGGATTAAACAACGCAATGACTTTAGGCGCCGCGCCGGCGGGGAGCCTCAATACGCAGATAGGGAATTTAGGAAAAAGCACGACCGGGCTGGCCGGGAAGCTACAGACATTGGCTGGAGTCGCGACCGCTGCTTTTATCGGCTGGGAGATCGGCACGAACTTGAGAAAAATAAAAGGACTGGATGAAGCGGTGCAACAATTCTATGCGCATTTGATGGGCAAATATTGGCTCAGTGAGGACCAGGAAAATCAAGTATACAAACAATTGTCGGATATCCGGGCGAAGATCAAGGAAGGCGTGGAGATACCAGAAGCGACGATAAAGTTATATGTAGAAACCGAATGGCGTAGTCAAAAAGCGGGCAAAAGTGGCGAAGAATTCGTCGCCATGATGATGCGCGGTGGTCTCAGCGAAGAGCAGGCGCGCGGATACAGCGGGATAAAAAAACCATCGCCGGCGGTGATCAGCGGCGCATCGGGCGGCAGTTCGGTACCGGTGATCGGCGGAACGCCAGGCGGTGGCGGGATGCCCGTACCGCAGATGCAGCGCGGGACGGCAAGGGTGGCACGCACGGGCATGGTATTGGTGCACGAGGGTGAGGAAATCAAAAACAAGGCAATGGCGAATCGATCCGGCGGCGGAAATACATTTAATGGCGGAATCAATATCATGTTGAAATCGAGCGGTTCGACGATGATCGATGCGGAGAATATCGCGGAATTAGTCATGCAAAAATTGAATCGCAAGCTGAAGATGGAAGCGCGGCGATCATGAACATTAAGATCGGCGATATCGTTTTGGATCCGGTGCCGGACAGCCTGGCCGTGCAGTCACCGCAGAAAATTGCCGAGATCGAACTCCCCAACATGCAGAACGTGTTTCAGGACTTCGGATCCGGACCCAAGCGATTCTCCTTGACCGGGATCCTGCGCAGCCGTGACGGAGGAATCGACCAGGCGCTCAGGCTGGACGATGTCAAACGTCAGGGCGAGGAAGTAATTTTTTCCATCGATGGCGATGCTTCCTGGAAGGTGCGCATCCAGAATTTCAATTTTGACGTGTTGCGGCGGGGCAACGTGCGCTATAGCATCGAACTCGTCGAAGTCTCGGAGCCGGAGCCTTTCGTATTCATGCCCCAGCCGGAGATCTACGCGCCCGATCGAATGGCGGCCTGGGTGGCGCTCTTGAAGGCGCAGGCAAAGGGCTTTCAACTACAAGGCGCGCTGGCGTCGGTGCATAATGCGATCTGGAAACTTGAAGAGACCTTGAGCAAGATCAAAAGCCGGGTACGCGCGATCCGGCAGCTCGTGGAATTGCCATATAATGAACTCAACCTGCTCAAATTCGAGCTGGGCTTGTGTCTGCTGCAATGCGATGTGATCAAGCAGGAATCCAGGAAAATCCTGGACGCGCCGCAACGCAATTATTCAGCCGCCGAGGAGATGTTGAAGTACGTCTACCAGTACTGCCAGCTGATCACCAACGAGGCCGGCGTGATGTACACGGCGGCGCAGATGGTACCGAAAAAAGAACAGACCTATATCGTCCAGGAAGACGATACGCTACAAGCGATATCCATAAAATATTATCAAACCGCGAACCGCTGGACCGACATCGCGGGCGCCAATGACATCATCGATCCGACGACGATCGCAGCCGGGCAGCAGCTACTGATACCGGTGTAACCATGGATAACGATATCCAAATCCTGCTCGACGACAAGGAGATCACTAAAGTGCAAAGCCTGCACATCGAGAAGAATACACAGTCCGAAGCCAATATTTTCAATTTCAAGATCGAAAACGGTTGTGACCGGTATACGGATATATTCTATCAGACGATCGGCGAATTGATCGAGGTGGGGATATCGGGCATCGTCTGTTTCCGCGGTTTTGTCGACAATGCCGGTTTCACATATTATCCCCAACAGACGATCGACATCGCGGGCCGGGATTATACGGGGATCCTGATCGACGAGATCGTGACCGCGAATCTGGCGATAAAATTCTACGGCAAGACCGCCTCGCAGATCGTCAAGATCATCGCGGATCATTACAAATTCGAAACCGATCTGCAGGCGACCGGCAGCATGTATCTGGAAGACAAGTCGTATGCGGAAGGCAGTTCGGCCTGGGATGTCATCCGCGGATTGGCGGAAAAAGAAGGCGTGGATTCCTACGTCACTAAGGACAAGAAACTCGTATTCAAGAAGCGCGAGATCCCGACGCAGATCAAACGGGTATACGCGCTGAAACCGGACGAGGGCATCGTGCCGGCAAGCCTGAATATTGAACAGGATAAAACGCTGTCTTCGGCGCTCAAAGTCCGTGTAATCAGCTACGATCCCAAAACCAAAGAGAAGATCGTGTACACCGCCGAATCGAGCGATCGCAAACGGATAAATTACAAGATTGTGACGGTCCGCGACAATACGCTGAAGAGCAAGAAGGAAGCGGCAGCGCGGGCCGAAGCCCTGCTGCGGCAATATTCCAAGGAACTCGTGACCGGTTCGCTGAGCGCGCCGCTCGATCCCGGGGTCGACGAAGGCGACGGCATCGAAATCAAGGGCATCGAATTGGCCGGCAAATATTACGTGACCGACGTGATCCACGATTACGGCGTGGCGGGCAAAACGACCGAGGTCAGATTCGCGAGCAAGGTGCTGTCCGAAGCCAAAACCGTGGAGGAATGATGATCAGAGAGATCAAAGCGGAAATCGAAAAGGCGCTGGCTAAACTGCAATTTTATGCGATCGCGCAAGTTACGAAGACGGATCTGCCGTCATACCGGGTCAAAGCTAAAATCCTGACTACCGGCATGTCCACCAACTGGCTGAGAATCTGCACTCCTTATTCGGGACCCGGATTCGGGTTCGTGCTGGCGCCGAACATCGGGGACGAGGTGTTGGTTTGTTTCCCGGACGGGAATCCGTCGGGCCATGGGTTTGTGGTCGGCCGCCTTTTCGGCAAAGACGCACCGCCGGTGGCGACCGAGGATGAGATCGTATTGACACACAAGAGCGGCACGATCGTCGTGATCAAAAAGGACGGCAAGGTGGAAATCAAAGCGGATAAAATCCAGCTGGGCAAAACTGGCAGTCATAAAGCAGCATGGGGCGATGCACACCTGCAGGCTCATTTAAATCACGTTCATCCGACACCGAACGGGCCTTCAGGTAAACCGGTGGTGATTATCCTGGATAGCCAGGTAAATTCGCAGCAGGTCACGCTGGATTAAAGGAGACACTATGGGCGCAATCAAGGATAATTTGAAAACAAGTTTGAACCAGATCTTCGCCGATCTGGATCCCAATAAAACCGCCAATCAGAAGGCGGATGAGCTGGCGACCGCGATCGAGAACGCGATCCTGAACGGTCTTCAGGTTAAAATTCCAAGCACCAAAGTTTTAGTGGGTGCCACAGCGCCGGTTTTTAATCCTGCGCCGATCGATTGTCAACTGGATTCGTAACATGAAATACCTGGGCAGCGATATCGCACTGGATGCCGAAGGCGGCTTGATGGTCGACACTGGGG
This sequence comes from bacterium, assembly GCA_036382775.1. Lineage (NCBI taxonomy): Bacteria > bacterium. The sequence goes on from DASVHD010000029.1 coordinate 5,334, forward strand.
ATATCAAAATCATGGATGGTCTCGACTGCGTCGCCGGTAATCTACTCGACCGGATACTCGCCAGCAAGGGCGACCTGTTAATGCATGAAGATTTCGGCGCGGGATTCTACGACAAGGTGAGCCTGCCGGTGACCGAAGAGAAGATAAACGACATCGTCATTACGGTCAAGCACGAATTGCTCAAGGATCCACGCGTCTCCGAAGTTACGGAAATCTCCGCGGTTCAGGAACAGAGATTTTTATACGTCACGGCGACGCTGAAGCTCGCCACCGGCCAAGTCGTGGGCAACTTTGTTTTTCCTTTTGAACTGGAGTCAGCATGAAATATGCAAGCGACATATATCAAACGATCAGAGATAAGTTTCTCACCCTGAACCAGACGATCACTAATTTCAACGTCGGATCGCGCATCCGATCGATATTCGAAGCCGCGTCGTTGGCGATCGAGGAAATCTGGTTCCGCATCGATGCGATGTACCAGGGGCTGTTCGCGGCGACGGCGCGGGAAGACGATCTTGATTTGAGAGCATTAGAACTGGGAGTGAATCGGAGAGCCGCACAGAAGGCGACGGGTTACGTGCGGTTCTCCGGTTGTTGAATCGGCCCGGATACTGTGATCCCGGTCGGGACGATATGTTCGACGGATCCGGCGGTCGAGCCGGTGGTGGAATTTTTGACTACCGAAGAAAAAACCGTGATCGGCGGCAGCTATGCCGATATTCCAGTTGAAGCGAAAAATGCCGGTGAGGAAGGAAACGTCGAAGCAGGAAAAGTCATTTACTTGCCCCAGGAGATTCCCAATATTACGATTACGAATCCGAATCCGATCGCTGGCGGTACTGAGGAAGAGGACGACGACACCCTCCGCAAGCGAATCGTGCTACGCTGGTACGGTGTCGCTTATGGCGGCTGCGAGGAATCGTTTCGATCCATGGCGCTCGAAGTGACCGGCGTGGCTGAAGCCCAGGCCGTGGCGTGCTATGCAGGACCGGGAACAGTCAAAATCCTGATCTGGAGCCGGAATGAAACCGGCAGCCTGGTGCCGGCGTCTGATACCCTGGTTGAAACCGTGCAGGATTATCTGGACGAATACAAGCCGATATGCACCAAAGTTTTGGTGGCACAGCCTACGGGAGTATTACAGGACGTCTTCATCTATCTCGACGTGGAATCCGGCTATACCTTTGCCGTAATCAGTGAAAACGTGAAAGCGGCGGTCATGGCGTTCTTCGACGACCTGGATGTCGGCGACGATCTGATCGTGGCAAAACTGCTGGCGGCATGTATGGCGGTGACGGGCGTGAAGGACATCAAGATCGGGAAACCGAAAGACAATGTCAGCTGCACCGCACTGGAGAAGATTATGCTGGGCAGAGTCGCCATTACGACCAAAGCCTGGGAGAATCAATATGTTACTTGGTGATCGGATCTGGCAGTTTCTACCCGGATTCCTAAAACGGATCAAGAACGGTATCTACGATATCTGCCTGGCGATCGGCGAAGCCCTGGATGAGATCATCGAGGAAGCGCAAAAACTCAAGGCTCAGCTCATGGCGAACCGGCTGACCGGCTTTGACGAATATTACGCCTCGGATCAGCGCAAGGCGGATTTGAATTTGATCGGTTCGTCGAGATTCGTATTCAAGCGCGACGACGAGTCATGGGATGATTATGAGACCAGGTTGCAGCAGTTCGTTAATGACGTATGGTGGTTCGGGACCGAAGCCGGGATCATTCGGGAATTGGAACGCACCGGCTTGACCGTGGATTCGATCGAAGAACTACGGGACGAACCGTACCGGTTCATCATTTTATCTCTGGCGGATCAGTGCGGGAAACCCGAGGATCAGCTGTCGCACGTTTTCGATCTGGATGCCGAGGATCCTTCGGTGCGGGGCGATCGCACTTACGGCATCGAGGACAGCGAGGATTTTCAATTCCTGGTGCGGCTGTCGGGCATCAGCTCATATTCGAAACAAGATATAAAGACAATTTTGAAACAGACTAAGCCGCCGTACACAAAGGGTTATGTGTTTTTCCCTGGATTCCAGGTTGCCGAGGAGGTCGTATGAAACATTGGGAACATTTTTCCGGATTTAAGCCGGCTAAAGAGGATTTTCATTTCGAGCGGGACGCCAAAGAACTGCATATTAAAAAGCACATCTTGGATTTGACCAAGGGATTGATCGCGGGCTGTGGCATTCTCAAAGGCGTGCTCGACGAGCTCGAGGTCTACGTGGACAATCCGGCGCAGTTCGTGAACGTCAAAATAAAAACCGGCGACATTTACCTCCAGGGTGAGAAGATCGAGATCGTCGAAGAGCAGACGGTCGAACTGACTGAAGTCGAGACCGAGGCAAATATAATCTGGCTCAAATATTTACTAATAGACTCAAGTGATCCCGATGCGGTGCGCAATCATTACATCACCGGACAACCTTACATCGTGTGGAAGGAAGATTCGTTCGAGCTGGGCGCGACGAAAGAATCGCAGTATATCCAATCGATCAACGAAATTAAGCTGGCGCGTGTGGCCAAGGTCTCGGGCCAGCTCGTCGTTACGCATGATTACCGGCCGTTCCTGAAGATCAATGCCGATGTCTGGTCAAACTATGTCAATGAAAATGATTTTTACGTGGGCGGGCCGGCCGGGACCGGACGCAAGGTCTTGGTCAAACAAGCCGCGCCACCGACGCCGACGAGGTTGACGCTGACGACCGGATGGGATGACGCTTTCCGCAAGACCGGCGCCGCGGCTGGGTTGGTCAGTTTCCGACCGGCATTTATTAAAGCGGAATTCGGCGACAAGGGTGCGGGAACGGCTTCGGGCAATACATTCACCTGGACGAGCAATCGGGTCGGCAACTGGACGACCAACGAATGGGCGAACCAGTACCTGACTTGCTCCGACGGCAATTCGTGGAAGGTCGTATCCAACACCGCGAATACGCTGACGCTGGAAACGAGTGCGCTGCCGGTAACCGGTAATTTCTGGCTCGGACCGAACGCAACCGGCTACAAATTCATCAAGCAGGTTCTGGATCCTACGGATGAGACGGTGAAGGGCACGATGGAGGCGGAAGCCGCGCTGATCGAATCGCCGGTGAAAATGGAATATGTCTGGCACGGTTTGACGCCGGATATCAAATACAGCATCAAAGTCGCCAGCCGGGGCGGGTGGTTCCAGGACGAATGGTCGGCTTTCTGCACGGCGTCGACGATCATCGCTGGCGGCGCCAAGGTGATACCTGATAACTGCGCCAGTACGATCAAAAACGTGGTCGTCTCGGCCGAAGACGATGGCATCCGAATATCGTGGGACATTGAAACCGCATACGCTGCTGAAGTCGCCGGCGTTGAAATCGTATACACCGACGACGGTACCGAACCGGAATTCGACACGCTGGGGCATAAAAAAGTCTATACCGACCGCAAGGCGATCGTGCTGCCAGCCAAGCACTCGATCGATACTTCGAACATCACGGTCAAAGCGAAAATTCGCGCCGTGGACAAAGCCGGTCGACATTGCGTGACGCCGATCTCAATCACGCCCGTGATCGCGAAGAAATACATTGGCGATATCGCGGACATCGTGACGGAAATGAAAACCGCTCGAGGCGCTGCCGCGTCTTTGGCTGCACGATTGAGCATGAACATGGATACCTACGGCCGGAGTCTCGCTATGACCGAGGTGGAATCTGAAATGGCGGATGGACGGGGTACTTTTGGGACGATCGGCGAACGGTTCGCGGCGTTATCGGCGGCCGGATTCAATTTACAATATGTGCGAGTCGTCGCAAAAAGTGGCGGTAATTTCCAGACCATTCAGTTGGCTGTCAACAGCGTTTCGAACGTCGCGGATGAATCCACGGTGCCGCCTAAATATCTTATTTGGATTATGCCGGGGATCTACCAGGAGGATGTTAACGTCCAAGGCAAAAGGAACCTGATGTTCATGGGTGCCGGCGCGACGCTGAAAGGGATCCTCTACAATACTTCGGCCTCGGGTGATTTATATCAAACCGTAATTTTGATCGATGGCTTAAGGATGTACAATACCGTAGCCGGCTCGGGCAGTAGTAATCGTCGCAATATTGATTTAGTAGGCGCGGCCAATGATAACACACCTCTGGAAATACGAAACTGCGTGATCATCAATACCAGCACGTATTCCGGCGATATGGCGGTCAAACTTACCGGCATGCGACGAGATATGATCAAGAATACTTACGTGCGGGCCGCGGGTGGAAATTCGGCCGTTTCTTTCGGTACGCCTGCGGGTGAAGGGAAAATCAAATTATTGCATTCTGATTTCAGAACAGCTACCCCCAACGTAACAACCGGGCAAGTCGTCGAGTTTGCCGCCGGACAAGAGAAAGGTCATGTGTTCGATTGCTCGTTCGGAGCTGAGAATGCCGCTCCCTGTATGCGCGCCAGCAGTGCCGATATAAAAGTGGCACATATCCGATATACTACGGTGCCAGCCGGCGGAACTTATGATTATGGGACGCTGAGCAATCAAAGCAACGTGTTATTCGACGTGGATGATCTATCGATGTTCGATGAGTGGCCGGAATAATGGCGATACCTAAAGAACGCAAACGATATCACGGAATCCTCGATCTCCGAGACAAAAGCGTACGGAATTTTCACCTCAATCCCGATGACTTCCCCGGATTGAGCTTTGAGAAAGCAAGTCTTGGTAAAATACGGCTGGATCAAAATGACGGGACGGATGTTCCACTGGCTCAAATTCCCGATATCCTCACCGGCAAGGATGCGGATACTGTTGACGGATTACACTTACCAAATACGATCGCAAACCTTCTCACGGATCATAATAAAGCGAATCATGATGTATTGGGAATCGATGCGGATTCGGTTGATGGCTATCATCTTGACCAGAGCGTCCAAAAAAACAGCACACCCGAATTCCAGAATATTCAATTGAAGACTCTCATTGGCAGCGGCCAGCTTTTATACTCAAAAACTGACGGCGAATTAGTACAGACGCCCCGGCTGTTCTGGGATACTACGAATCAATATCTCGATATCAACGTGAACAAAACCGGTTACGATAATAAGTTAATGAAATTAAGAAATATCGCGGGTAGCACTACCGAGCCGGGCGCAGCAATATTTCAATTGGAAAGCGGCGATGTTTCGGCTTTTTTTAGAGTTTATCATGGAGGGAATGCAGGTAATATCCAGATGTGGTTAAGCAGCGACATGACTGAAGGGGAATTAGGATTTTCTGCTGGAGGAACAACCGGGATAGAGATCCAACCCAGTCCCACAACCGGTGCGGGCATGGTTTGTTTTGGCGGCTGGCAGAATCCTGGTGCAGCATATTGTTTTAACACAACAAGTTACTGGGAATCGAATGGATATCTCTTGGCTGTGAGAAAATCTGATGATACTTATCCATTAATACTAAAAGGCGATGGGAAATTAGGCATTGGTGCTGTACCAACAGCCTTGCTGGATATAAATTCGGACATCTTGCGGTTAAGAACCTCCAAGACTCCAGCGAGCGCAGAAGCTTCAGGTAACGCCGGCGATATCTGCTGGGACAGTAATTATATTTATATCTGTGTTGCCACGGATACTTGGAAACGAGCAGCGATTGCGTGGTGATCGAAAGGAGTAACATGACAAAAAACGAAAGAATCGTCAATCACTTAAAAATAGAAATTTTTGATATCCTGGAACGCCAGGAGATTTTGAATCACGAGCATCAGCGACTGGATCAGCTAAAACGGGAAAAACTTGAAAAACTGAATAACATTAGAAATCAAATGAAGAGTAACCCGCATGTATAAGCTCCACGAAATCACGAATTTCATAGTTAATGGCGATGCGTTAACTGAGCTCAAGAAGTTCCCTGACGAATGTATTGATACTATCATAACAAGCCCGCCATATTGGGGATTACGGAATTATGGTGCGGCAACACGGACTGTATTTGACGGTACGCCTGATTGTGCACACGAATGGCTGGTGGGTAATTCAAAACTGATCCAAGAATACCGACAGGGTATGCAGAGAGCTGGCCGTATCTGGGAGAGAAAAAACAGCAGATACAAACTCTCCCAGGGACTCGGTTTGGATCAATCGTGTTTTTGCATCAAATGTGGGGCCTGGTTTGGTCAATTGGGTTTGGAACCATCGCTGGATATGTTCCTTGACCATGTTATGCAGATCGTAGCTGAATTGAAAAGAGTGCTCAAACCTACCGGCGTCATGTTTTGGAATCATGGCGATGCGTATGCCTCCGGTGGTATTCAGCGATTCGAAAGCATTGACTATCACGGGTTATCAAAAAAGCATTGCGGAAAGGCGCGGACATCTGATTACCCGACGAAAAGTATGCTGCTACAAAATTACCGTCTGATAATAAGGATGATCGATGAGCAGGAAAGCGTATTGAGAAATGTTATTATCTGGCATAAACCCAATCACATGCCGGCGAGCGTAAAAGACCGATTTGCCACTGCTTACGATTCGGTTTTTATGATGGTCAAAAACACTGAGGTTCAATTTTATTATAATGAAAAAACTATGAGCGTGATCGACATTATACCCGATGATCTTAAGCGCGGCATAGATTGGGAATGGCAGACATGCCCACGATGTGATGGGCAAGGTAAACTGCCGGGCGGAAAAAGAACGATCGTATGCTCTCGATGTAAAGGCAATGGTCGAGTTAAAAAAACCTTCTGGCATGGTTTGGATTATTGGTTCGATTTGGATGCCGTGAGGGTGCCTCATTCACCCTCGACTTTCAAGAGAATCAAATATCTAACGGCTCCTTATGGCGATGGTGGCAAAGGAATCGGCTGCAAAATGACCGGTACAAAAAAAGGCAATATCCCAGGGAAGATGCTTGAGCTGAATGCAATGGGCAAGAACCCCGGCGACGTATGGGTTATACCGACGTATGCCTTCCATGGAAAGCACTTTGCTACCTATCCTGAAAAGCTTATCGAGCCGATGATCAAAGCAGGATGCCCCATGGAGATATATAATGCCTGCGGTAAGCCTCGCGTACGAATATCAGAGGCATCCTATATTGTCGATGGCGGTAAAAGTCTCGATGGCAAGATGCTCAGTATGGCTGCGCAGAAAAGTAAATCATTTGCGGGTCCCGCCGGCATGAAATATGGCCGGGCGTTTGGCCAGCACATAACTAAAGGTTGGACCGACTGCGGATGTAATGCCGGCTGGCATCGCGGTCTTGTTTTGGATCCTTTTATGGGTTCAGGTACAACTGCGGTCGTCGCATTACGATTAGGTAGGAGTTATTCGGGGATTGAGATAAACCCAGACTATGTTAAAATGGCGAATCAAAGGATCGCCCAACCCTTGAAAAAGGCTGTTTAGATTGAATTTTTAGCTGTCAACTTTTGGGGCTAAAAGCACTAATTTTGTGCGAAAAGTTGACACTTTTGACCTTTGGTTGACCACCCGTTTTCAGACCAAATGACACGATCACGGAATTATCTTCTCGCAATCAGCAACATCCCAGCCAACCAGACCGTTGCCATGGTAATAAAAAAGTGATAATTTTACAGAATATCATTATTGCGCTTACGTTTACGTCTTACTTTATTCTCAAATTAACTAAAAATAAAGGGTATCCCGTACAAGGGGTCGTCTCATCATTTTTACGCTATTATAAAAAATGGTATAATCGAGGATTTTTTTCGTTCTTCAGAAATCCCTATTGACAAATCTGGGCGAATAAATATACTTACCCGATGCTTTAACCGTAGAGGTCTGCCCTTACATCAAATTTTAAGGGACAAAGGCTCGAAAGGAGGAATCTTGGTCTACGGAAAAGTTAAATGGTTCGATGGCAAGAAAGGCTATGGTTTCCTTGAAAAAGAGGATGGAACCGGTGATGTTTTCGTCCATTATCAGGATATAATCGGCGATGGTTACCGGGTCCTTAGAGAAGGCGAAAGAGTTAAGTTTGAGATCACACAGAGCCCTAAGGGTGACAAAGCCATTAAAGTCGAACGCGCCACTGAATAAACGATATTATCGTTAAAAAGAGCCCGCCATTTTATGTGGCGGGCTCTTTCTTTATCATATAACTATCTAAAAATCAAACAAATAAGTCCCCTCCCTTGATGGCAACATTAAAATCATCATTCTATAACAACTGGTGTCCCGTCAGGGAGAGGGTGATTTTTACATAATTTTATGACCCTTCACCTTTATCCTCTCCCACAAGGGGAGAGGATTTTAGTTTTTGCATCCACGTTTTTGTTGTCTGCACTTGACACCATGTTTCTTTGGTATATAATCCAGCGTGCACTGGCAACGGATCGCAGATGTAAACTTAAACCGACTCAGCGAATCGTTAAAATTCATCGAAGATTATGTCCGGTTCTCGACCGATAGACAGGATCTGCTAGGGCTTATCCGGCGCATCCGGGCTCAATACAAGTCTGTAAAGAAGGAACTCCCCATCACTGAGCTTGCGGTATACCGCGACAGTGAGCACGATACCGGCAGACCCACAACCTTTGACCGCGCCGGTCACCGGACCATCCAGGAACTGCTTATCGCAAACTTCACGCGGGCCAAGGAATCATCGCGCATCCTTGAAGAACTGCTGAAACTGACCGATAAGAGACTATCAGGCGCGGTCAAAAAGCTCAGGTTCCAGCTCTACGACATTGAAAAGGAATTTTTTACTTCCCTGTGCCGGCCCTTCGATCCCCGGCTTCATGCCATCCTGGATGAAAAATATATCGCTTCCATGAACCGTGCCCAGGTCGCCCGGTCTGTTCGGACGCTCAGGGACCACGGCGCGACCATGGTCCAGCTGCGCATGGGCAAGGCGACCGACGCCGAATTCATCCGTCGCGCCAAGTTCATAAGAAAGCTGCTCCATGGTTCGCAACTCGCGTTCATCATCAACAACCGCTGCGATATCGCCATGGCCGTCGGCGCGGATGGCGTTCATGTCGGACACGGCGACCTGCCGGTGGCGACGGTGCGGGCGATCGCGGGACCCCGCTTTATCATCGGCGCCTCGGCGCGGACGGTGGCGGAGGCCCGGCGCGCGGAGCGGGCCGGAGCCGACTACCTGGGCGTGGGCGCGCTGTTCCCGACCCATACGAAACCCGACGCCCGGCCGTGCAGTATTGAGATGCTGAAACGCATAAGCCGCAGCGTCACGATCCCGGTCATCGGCATCGGCGGGATCAATAACAAAAATTACCGCGCCGTCCTTAAAGCCGGGGCTGACGGCATCGCGATCGCCTCCTATCTCCATGCCGGAGACATGAGGCGCGCGCTGCGTTCGTTGACAAAAGATGAAATTTAAATATAATCTATCGCACCGGTTGCTCAAGGGCACTGTCCAATGACCAAAATAAGGGAGGAAGCATGGATCTCACCATATCCGCGAGAAATTTTGAATTAACCGAAGCGCTGGAGAAATACGCGCAAAGCAAACTGGAAAAACTAGAACGCTATGCCCACGTCATCACCAGCGGTCATCTCGTCCTGGAAAAGGACAAATCGGTAAGCATTACCGAATTGACCTTATTGGTGAAGCATTCCGACATCAACAGCAAAGTAACGAACAATGATCTGTATATCGGCATCAGCGAGGTCGTTAAAAAAATCGAGCGCCAGCTCGAGAAATACGAAGCAAAATTCAGGGAAAGAAAGCGGATCGCGGCGCGAAAGAGAAATATATGAACGCGATGACCGTTGAAATGCTCCATCGGGAAAAAGAGAAGGACTTCTCGCTGGAGGTCATCGGCGGACGCGATCATCTCGGCAACCGTAAGCTAACCACCGGCGATGTCTTCAGACCGGGTCTGGCGCTAGCCGGGTACACGGGGTATTTTCTCACCGACCGGATCATGATCATCGGCAAGACCGAAACATCCTATATGAAAACACTGAGCCGTAGCATCAAGAACAAACGGCTGGCGACGATCATGAGATTGGGCACGCCGTGCATCATAGTCACCAAAAAACTGCCGGTCGACCCGATGCTCAAAGTTGAAGCCGCAAAGCGCAGGATCCCCATCCTGCGGACGCCCCTCTCCACCACCCCTTTCATCCACGCTCTTTCCGGCTACCTCGACTACAAGCTGGCGCCGACCGAGTACATGCACGGCACGCTGGTCGACGTGTACGGTGTCGGCGTGCTGTTCACGGGCAAGGCGGGAACGGGAAAAAGCGAGTGCGCGCTGGATCTGATCGAACGCGGGCACCGCCTGGTCGCTGACGACCTGATCCGCATTGTCCGGAGAGGCAAACTGCTGATCGGATCGGGAGCAGAAAAAAGCGAGCGCCTGAAACATCACCTTGAGATACGAGGTGTCGGCCTGGTCGACATCTACCGGATCTTCGGTGTCAAGTCCGTGAGGATGAGAAAGCGCATCGAGATCATCATCGAGCTGGTGTTCTGGAACGAAGCAAAAGGGGAATATGACCGGGTCGGGCTGGATTATAAACGCAAGGATGTACTCGGCGTCAAGACGCCTTATATCGTGATCCCCTTGACCCCGGGCAAGAATATTTCGGTGATCGCGGAAGTCATTGCCATGAATTATCTTCTCGAATTGCGCGGCATCTACACGGCCAAGGAATATGACAAGGAACTGAAAAAAATACTGTCGCAACCACAGCGCACCGGCAACGCCGAGGATGATTTTGAATAAAGGACGAACGATCAAAGGGATCATCATCGGTCATGGCGGGCTCGCCCAGGCGCTGCTGGAAGCGGCTGAAAAGATAATCGGTCCGCAGGACGACGTGGAGACTTTATCCAATGTCGGGTTATCCGGCGACGCGCTGTGCGGCAAGATCGTTCGGCTGTGTAAAAAAAGCCGGAAAGAACAGATCGTATTCGTGGACCTGCCGGGCGGCAGCTGCACGATCTCATGCATGAAGGTGCTCAGGAAAAAAAAGAACGTGCATATCTTATGCGGTATGAACCTTCCCATGCTGCTGGAGTTCTTCATCCTGCGCCATAAGTTCCCGGCGCGGGAACTCGTTGAAATCCTGATAAAAAAGGCGACCAATAACATTTTCCAGGTGGGCAGCGAAAATGAATAGCGATATAAGATCGGTCGGCGAGATATTCGAGTCGTCGGTCAAGCGTTGTCCCGATAAAAGGGCGCTTAAAAAAGGACCGACCGAATATAACTACGCGCAGTTGAAGACAGAAGTCATCAAGCTCCGGAACCATCTGCGCAGCCTGGGCCTTACGCACGGCGAAAGGTTTGCGGTCACCGGAGAGAACCGGCCAGAGTGGGCGATCAGCTACCTATCGATCCTCCGCGCCAATCTCGTTGTCGTGCCCATCGATCCGCTCTTGTCCGAGGGCGAACTGCTCCACATCCTGCGCGAAAGCGGGGCGCGCGGTGTGTTCGCGTCCGAGGGGCAGATGGACCGGATCGAAAGCATCCGGCGTGAACTGAAGCACCTGAAGTGGGTGATTCCGATGAACAGCATCCGCGGCCTTCAGGTCACGAAGACGTACGCTGACGATAAGATGAATCCAAGTGCCCTGGCGGTCCTTATATTCACGTCGGGCACGACCGGCACGTCCAAGGCGGTAATGCTCAGCCACCAGAACCTCCTGTCGAATGTCGACGCGATCTCCAACGCGATCCCCGTTTACGAGAACGACTCTTTCGTCTCGATCATCCCCATGCACCACACCTTTGAAGGCACCTGCGGGTTCCTATACCCGCTGCTCTGCGGCGCGAGTATACACTATCCGCCCAGCCTCAAGCCCAACGAACTCATCGCCACGTTGAAAGAAGCGAATGTGACCTGCCTGATCGCGGTTCCCCTGCTCTTTGAAAAACTGCTGGCGGGGGTGCACCGGAAAGTCGCCAATTCCCCGCTAACGACCAAAATGGTCTTCGCCACGATCAGCGGGGTGGGGTCGGTATTTTCATTCCTGCGCAAGCCCCTGTTCGCCCGGGTCCGGAAGGAAATGGGGCTGGGAAACCTGAGACTCACCGTTTCGGGCGGTGCTGCCATTCCGGAAAAAGTGACCAGAGGCCTGGAACTGCTCGGACTGCCGCTTTTGCAGGGCTATGGTCTGACCGAATCGGCGCCGGTACTGACCGCCAATCCCATGAAAAAACCGAAAAACGCGTCGGTCGGGATCCCCCTCACCAATATCGAAATAAAGATCAGTGACCCGGATGCGCAGGGCATCGGCGAGATCATCGCCCGTGGTCCCAATATTATGATGGGTTACTACAATAACAAGAAAGCGACCGAAGAAGTGATCAAAGACGGTTGGCTCTATACGGGCGATCTCGGCTACATTGATACCGAAGGATATGTTTACATCACCGGGCGTAAAAAAAGCCTGATCGTCACCCAGACCGGCAAGAACATTTATCCAGAAGAACTGGAAGACCTCCTCATCAAGAGCGAGTTGATCAATGAAGTCCTGGTCATCCCGCGCGTCAATCCACGAACCAGGAAAGAAGAGGTCTGCGCCCTGATATACCCGAATTACGAACTGCTGGAGGAATACAGCATCAGCAAAAAGGTCTCTCTTTCCCAGGAAGAAGTGCAGTCAATATTCAAGGAAGAGGTCAGAAAGGTAAATGACGGTCTGCCGATCTACAAAAAAATAACCCAGTTCGAGATCCGTGAAGAGGAATTCCCAAAAACCACGACCCAGAAGATAAAACGCCACATGTTCGTGGACCGAGGGATAAGGGTATAATAAATCTAAGTACCAAATTTCAAATTCCAAACAAATTCCAAATATCAAATAAATCCTTGCAAAAAAAACGTCAATCGTTTTACGTCCGCGCAGCCCGTATCGTTAAACGGCGTGGTTATACGGTAAAAGACCGCGGTTTACGATAAACGACAGACGATACGAGCCGCGACGCCGAATAACGAATAACGAAATACCAATTTGTTTAGGATTTAAAAAATCATCCCAAGTACATCGGCGGCGAGCGCCACAGAAAAATGCAGGATCGCGCAGGGCAGGAAACTTCGTCCTCGCACTGCGACTACGCCCTGGAAAACGCCGGCGAATATCGAGCCGTACGCCTCAAGCGGCGGCTTGCGAAAATGCATCATTGCGAATGGTATGGTCTGAATCAGGATCGCCAGACGCGGGTCCATTTTTTTGGAAAGCCCGAATAGCATGAAACCCCGGAAAAAGAATTCCCAGGCGAACATGTGGAACAACTGGATCGCCTCGTAGATCAAAAATTGATTAAAATCATGGCCCGCCCTTTTATACAGCGGGTAGAAAGTCTTGAAGCCCGTGAACTTGAAGGAAACGACCAGAATGACCAGCATGATAAGCAATAGAAAACCAATGTCTTTCAGCCATATTCGTGGTATGCCGATGCTGATCCCGTAGTCCGCCGGTTTCCGATGGAAAATGAGCATAAGTATGACCGGCGAAAAACCGTACAATATACCCATGACCAGAAGCTTTTCCAGGAAAGGTTCCCCGGGTAGAAAAATGCGGGTACGGCCAAAGTATAACGAATAAAGCAGGACAAAAGTGGAATATACGATGATCAGGGCGGGTTCTGGATCGAATTTCCTGAGTTCCGCCCAGAATGTCTTGATCACTGCGCCGACTTATGCGTCCCGTTTCATCATTATGGAATTAAGAAAAACGGGGCAATCCATGCCTTTATCACTCTCCTCCATGTGGAAATTACTTTAAAGTGATTTCCACAGGATAGCTGATCTCGCCGAGGACCGTGTTGATATACGCCTTGGCTTTGACCTTGTAGTCAGCTTTCTTCAGTCTCAGTGCATCCACGATCGTCTGGCCGATCTTGGTGTACTGCAGGGTGATCGTCGTGACGATATCATCCGATTTACCCGCCGCGACCTTGAACCCCTTGCCGGTCGTCCCTGAAAAAACATCGGTCTCGTTGACAAAGAACGTGTAATCGAGCTTATCCAGGACCGCGTCCACGTCATTCGGGTTGGTAACCTTGATGTCGAAATCAAGTTTCAGATCGGAAAAGCTGAAATCGTACGGGGTCACGGAAGCAAGCGCGAACTTGCACTCTTTTATAGCAAGACGCTCTTTTATTGCCGAGCAGGAGATCGCGAGCAAAATTACGGCTGTCAATGATATTATGTGCATTATTTTTGTTATCTTCATAAGAAAGTATAATGATGATATTTTAAAAATCAAGAGGGGGAGTTCTACTCCCCCTCTTATAAACGAATAATGCGTTTTGCTATTATGCTCCCGGCTGTTCAGGGAAGTAGTGATCGACCTTCCAGCCTTCACTCGCCAAAGTATAGTAGCCTTTGTACCCGTTGGCATCTTCCTTGTCGAAGAATATAAAATGGACAAATTCAAAAGTCTGGTATTTGCCCCAGCCTGTACCTGATCCATCAGCGATGAACGCAAAGTGGGCGGAAAGTTTGATGTCATCCGAGGTTGTGACGTCGATAACTCCCGATTGATCAACAAGGGTATCAGTACCCATATCTGTGAACGCATAATCCAACCAGGTATCGTAGAAATTCCACCTGAGTGCACCACTGATATGCGTTGTATCTGTTGGTTCCATAAGCAGGTTACCGTGCCACCAGATTTCCTGATTCACGAGCCGCCACAAACCCAGATCTACTTTTGTGACAAAACAGGTATCATCAATAAGTGTATCCCACACATCCGGTGTCAGCATTAACAGTATTGCCGTGGTATCTGGTCCCAATGAATCTGTGAATGCCCATTTTATGTAGTAATAGAGTGTGTCTGTCGTGCTCCATGGCACATGGAAAACTCCCAGAGGGAAGAGTGGCGGCGCAGTAAAACCGGCTTTTGGATAAGCTCCGCTATATCCGCTGTAGGCATCAACATTGGTCATCATACCCAATACGCCGTCGGTCAGCGTATTGGCATTATTGAGTTCATCCTGGTCGGTCTTGTTGCCGCAACCGAGCATGGCTACGAGCACCGCCAGACCAAATACCACAAGACTTTTCCTCATGTAACCTCCTTAGTTTAGTATGAGAAATTATAATAAGATTAAGTCTCTTGTCAAGTGGGAAAAATCCCAACGGAATTGGTTTATCTGGTCTTTTTAGTCTTTTTCGTCTTTTTAGTTCAAAAACCCGGATAAACAAATTCTTATATGTCATTGCGAGCCCGCCAAGCAGGGTGGCGTGCGAAGCAATCTCAGCTGTTTTTCAATGATTCCCGCACACACAACAATGCGGGATCTCAATTTTCCACCACATCACATAAGATGTGGGCAGATTCTTTCAAGGTACTCCCGTATTTTGCGCAGCAAAATACGGGATCTCAATTCGGCATCGCTTCCTGCCACCACTGCGTGTCGACACTCAGCGGCCGAATTGGACGCGCCTGGGGTGACTCGAACACCCAGCCTACGGGTTCGAAGCCCGTCGCTCTGTCCAGTTGAGCTACAGGCGCTAAGGGGGGTTCCACCCCCCTTATCTCCACTTACTTTTTAATGCACGACAATTAAAAATTGCGCGGAGGCCACGGATCCCCCCGCGGCTGTTCTTTTACATTTTGCCACTCTGAATTCTTTGCGCTACCAGGACTGAATCGGTTGTACGACTATTCTTTATCTGGGGCGCATGCCCCTTATAATCCCGCACCCTCATGTGTCTTTGATACAAATGCGGGACTTTTATCCATTCACTTTTTGATACACGACAATCAAAAACTTCATGGATGCCTTTAATTCCTCCATCTGCTGTCCTAGCACTCTATGCCACTTCCGAATTCTTTGCGCTACCAGAACCAAATATGTTACGTAGTTTTTTCCCTAATTGCCAATTCTTAGTGTTTGAGCTTCTTTAGGAGCGTTTTTGCGACCACCGGGGGCACCAGGCTGGAAATATCGCCGCCTAAAGCCGCTATTTCTTTGACCAGTGACGAACTGATGAATATGTATTTCTCCGAGGTCATCAGGAAGACCGTCTCGATCCCCGGGTCCAGTTTCCGGTTCATCAGCGCCATCTGGAATTCGTTATCGAAATCGGAGACCGCCCGGATGCCCCTGATTATCGTCGTCGCCTTTATCCGGTGGGCGAACTCTATGAGCAAAGTGGAAAACCCCGCGATCTCAATATTTTTTTTATCGTACAACGCGGCTTTCACGAGCGCAATCCTCTCGGCCTGGCTGAACAGCGTCTTCTTGGGACGAGCGCTGACGCCGATAATGACCCGGTCAAAGATCCTTGATGCCCGCTTTACAATATCCATATGGCCATACGTTATGGGATCGAAAGTACCGGCATAGATCGCTTTTTTCAATGTCGCCTTTTTAGTGATCATCATGATTTCTGCTCCTCGCCCGGCCTGTCAACGGCAATAGCGTCTGGGCTCTTATGTTCCATGGCTGATAAAAGACAGCGCCGTATCTCCGTATTGGCGCACTTTCGTTATCCGCAGATCGCCTGACAGTGCGATCGCTTCCCCTGGCGCGTGTTCGACCACCAGTATGCCCTTTTCATGAAGGACATTGTTCGCCATGATATACTGGATGGTTTTTGACACATAGCCTTTCTTATAGGGCGGATCCAGGAAAATGATATTGCACCTCAATCCCTGCAGTTTTTTCAAAGCCGGTCTGAAATCGCACGCGATGATCTTAGACGATTCCCGGTACCCGCACCTCAGGACATTTTCATACAGGGATTTCGACCTTTTCTCGATGAAAAAACATAATGAAGCTCCGCGCGACAACGCTTCCAGGCCGAGCGCGCCGGTACCGGCAAAAATGTCGAGCACGATCGCGCCCTGTATCCTGCTGCCGAGCATATCGAATAGGGCCTCGCGCACCAGACCTTTGGTCGGTCTGATCCCCTTGCCGGCCACGCGTATCCGCCTGCCCTTATTCGTTCCGCTGATGATTCTCATGGATGTGGTTTATCAATTGATTTTAAAAAGCCGATTGGGATGCTGGAACATCGATCTGGCATCCCAGCATCCCAATCATTAATAGATGCTTACGACCGCCGGCTGATTATCCTCTGATGATCGTCGGCGTCAGGAATATCAGCAGTTCCCTGTCTTCATACGTCGTTGTTGTCTCGCGGAACAGAGCACCCAGAATGGGAATGCTCTTAAGGATCGGTATTCCTCGGACCGTTTTTGCTTCTTTCTTCCTGATGAATCCGCCAATAACGACCGTGTTCCCGTCCTTCACCAGGATCTTCGTTTCAGCCTCGGAGGTCGTGATAATCGGCCTGCCGGCAAGTGCGCTGGCACGATCAAGTTCGCTGACTTCCGCCTTAATCTCCATGGTTATTTCTTCAAGCGAATTGATATGCGGTGTTACTTCCAGCTTGGTACCGACCGTGTAGAAGGTAATGACCGTGTTTCCCGCCATATCCCGCGTTGGGATCCCGAATTTCTGGCCGCCGAGGATCGAAGCTTTCTTATTGTCGACCGCCGATACTCGCGGTGAAGAAATGGTCTGCGCCTTGCCTTTTTCTTCAAGGAGCGCGATTGTCGCCGTAACCTGAGCCAGCGATGGAATCGTTCCGACATTGAAGATCCCGTAGCCGACGACCTGCGGCTGCTCGTTCATTGACACATCACCCCTGATCAGCCTGGTTTCAAGCCCCTTGAGGGTCCAATCAATGCCTAATCCCTGGGAAGTGGAAGCATCTATATCCACGACCTTGGCCATGATCTCGACCTGCGGCGTCGGCGTATCCAGCAATTTCATGAGCTGCTTTATTTTGTCATGGATCGGTTGAACTTCCGTTACTACGACCGAGTTTGTCCGCTCATCGACATTCGCTTTGCCTTTGGGCGACAGCATCGCGGTGATCTTGTTGAGCATCTCGTCGGGATCAGCGAACTCCAGCTTGTAGATAACCGAGCTCAACGGCAGATCATAATCCTGTTTATCAAGGTTCTCAGCCGTATCGACTCTGATCACGCCCGGGTCCTCGCGGTATGCGAAACCGGCCGCTTTTAATATTATTTCCAGCGCCTGGTGCCATGGGACATTGTGCAGCCGCACCGTCACCGTGCCTTTAACGTCTTTTCCGGCAACGATATTAACGCCTGCATATTCGGACAAGGCTCTGAGCACAGTGAGTATATCGGCGTTCTCAAGGTCGATCGAAATCGGTCGGCCCGTAATGCTGGCCGGAGGCCTGCCCGTGGTCAGAATTGGCGGCGGTGTTTCCACTGTCGTCGTCGTAGTGGCTTCACCGGTCGTCGCCTGCCATGTCGGGAATGGCGCCACCAGCGTTGTCAGCAGGGTTACCACAAAATTATTGTTCTCGTTCAGTGTCAAGTAGGAATAATCCTGGTTCAGCTTGCCCACAACCCTGATCAGATCGGGCTGCGCGGTAAAACCGGTCACCGCGATCTCTTTTATCCCGCCCCGATTCACCGTGAATGTCTTACCCACAAGCGCTGAGGTAACACCGGAACAATCAATAACTAATCTCGCCGGGTCGCTGAGCGTAAAAGCATTCGCGACGAACGGAGCGTCGGCGTTGACGGTAAGTTTCGTATTAACACCTTCAGTAGAAACTACGATATCGCTGATCACCGTCGCGCCTGCGAGAGAGAGTAATAAAAGAATGCTCATTACATATTTCATATCTTACCTCCTTTACTTTTTCTCTTCTTGTAGTCGCAATTCGTACTTCGTGACTACACCTGCATGAACTATTTCGAAAATTATCGCTTGTCTATTGATCTCATTCACATGACCGCCGGCAACCTTGTCGCCTCGTTTCAGGATATACCCGTTGTCAAGGCCATCTTTCACCAGCGCGTAGTAGCCTTTATCGCCCCATAGAACACCGATCAACTTCAGGTTCTCAGGGCTTAAATGACCGGTCTTGCCGCCGCCCAGTTCCAGACCAATGAGCGGAGTAAAAGGGTCCCTTCGGCCGGCCGGTTCATAGTTCCATTTTACCTGAACAAGGGAATCAACCATTGGCGCCTGGTTCAGCATAAGCACTGTAAAAACGATACTACTGACGAGGTGGAGCGCCACGAGTCACCTCCTTTCCTTTTGCGACGGTGTAGGTTATCGCACTTAGTTCAGCTTCAACGGTCCTCTCTTTACCGGCCACCAGTTTCACGGCCGGAACATTCACGATCCGCGATAGGTTGCCGATGTTCGATAGGAATTTCCCGAGTTGATGGTACCCGCAGGAAACCTTTATCTGTACCGGGATCTCCTGATAGGTAGCCTTGGCAACCGGTCCGCTCGGCCTGAAGAGCGTGAAGCTTACCCCTGCCTTGGTGCCGGAATTGGAGATCTGTTGGATCAGTGACGGGATCTCCTTTTCTTGAGGCAGCATTTCTTTGGCTTTCTCCCATTCAAGTTCGAGGCGCGCGATGCGGGCCTGCAGCTCAGGCAGCCTCGCCCGGGCCGCTTCCGCTTCCTGAACCTTTATCCGCAGTGAATCCCGCCGGGCTTCCAGCGTCGTGATCCGCTTGGCATTGGACGAGTACGGGAATCTGAAGAAGAGCACCAGGATGAGGATCAGCACGACAATGAATACGATCATTTGCTGGGTCTTTGGTTCTCTCAAGTTCATTTTACCCCCCTCGTTGTATCCGTGGCCACTTCGATCACCGGCGTAATACTCGCGGTCAGCGTGAATTCCATCATCTCTTGCTTTTCGACCGTTTTCTTCTCCAGCACGGTCAGGTCAACGTTGCTGATGTACGGCGATTCCTCCAGCCGGTTCATGAAATCGGCAACGAGCAGGTTCGATGCGGTCGTGCCCTTGATGCCCATGCTCGAGGCATTGAGATCAACCGACGTCAACCAGGTGAATTCCGGAATCCGTGTGGAGATCTCATCCAGGACGTGGGCCATCAAGAACCGGTCCCGGTTCAGCTCTTTTATCGGCGTGATCAAGGACAAGAGCTGACGCTCGCGGTTCTTGAGGCTGTCGACCGTTGTGACGTAGATCTTCAGCTCATCGAGCTTCGTGTTCAGCGTTCTGATATCGTTGTTCAGGTTACCCGAGCGCATTGACTGGATGACTAGTAAAACTGCGACGATCAAGACAACCACAACGATGCCCACAATATAAACGGCGGTTGTCTTGATGGGCGGCAGTTTCAAACCTGGTCCAGCTGCTTTTGCGGCTTTAGGCTTGGGAGCTTTGCCCTTTTTTGCGATTGAAGCTAAGTTTATCTTTATCATAATCACTCCCCCCTTAGAGCGAGCCCGACGGCTTGGGCTAAAATAGGTCCAACAACATCGACCCCCTCAGGCGCGAAGATCGCGGGATCATACACGATATTCTTGAAGGGATTAAGGAGTTCAATGGAAAGATTAAGCCGTCTTTTCAGATTTTCCAGAAGATTTGGTATTAATGATCCGCCCCCAGAGAGATAAATTCGATTTACTTTCTCTTCGCCCGTGACGCTAGACAGGAACTGCAGGCTTCTTTCGATCTGCGTACCCAGATCACTGACAAAGGATTCAAATACACCCTGGATGGAATCCTGGGAGGCACCAACTGGGATCGCACCTTTTACCGCGTTCGATGCATCATCATAATTGAACCCGATCTCCTTCTGGAGCTTGCTGATGAATGCATTGACGCCGTAATACACATCTCGCGCAGAAAGCGAAGAACCGGCTTTGATCACGTTCATGACCGTCATGCCGGCACCGATATTGATGAGACCAATAGTTTCATCCGGACTGCTCTGGAAGTTGTATTCATAAACGTTTTGCAGCGCGAATGCTGTGGCTTCGATGACGACCGGATTGAGGTTAAGTTCCTTCAAGAGCGTCGTTAAATTGTTGACCAGTTCGTTTTTTGCGGCAACGAGTATCACTTCCTGCTGTTTTTCCCCAAAATTGGGGTTTACGATGTCAAAATCAAGAGTGACCTCGTTTATATCAAAAGGAACGTACTGCTCGGCTTCCCATTTGATCTGTTCCCTCGTATCCGCCTCGCTCATCCGGTCCATAATGATCCGCTTGATAATCACATCCCTTCCGGCAAGACCTATGACCACATCCTTGGTCGTTACCCCTTTCGTCTCAATAAGCGTACGTATGGAATCTAATACCGCCTCGCGGTCGATTATCTCGCCTTCCACGATCGCATCGGGCAGAACCTTCGAAATTCCATATGTAACCAATTTCTTTGCCTTGCCCGGACTCAACTCAACCATCTTAGTTTGACTTGACCCGATATCAAGACCAATCACTCTTTTCTTTTTCCCAAACATATTCACTCCTTTTTATTTTATTTTACACCACAATTTTAATATTATATATATAATTCGTTAACTGTCAAGAGGGAAATTAACCCTTTAGAAAGTCAAAGGTTTTCTTAACTCTTTTAGCATAGTTCTTTAAGTCGCCGTCCCGAATAGACCGGCGTATCCCGGCCATCAGTTCCATGTAAAAATGTATATTATGATAGCTGACCAGCCGGGGTCCGAGCGCTTCGCCGGTGTTAAAAAGGTGCCGGAGATAAGCGCGCGAGTAGTTCTGGCAGGTATGGCATTTACAGTGCCGGTCCAGAGGTCCCTGGTCCTGCGCATAACGGCCTGCCTTGATTATGATCTTGCCTTCCGAGGTAAAAGCCATTCCGGTCCGACCGTTACGCGTGGGCAGCACGCAGTCAAAAAGGTCGACCCCGAGCATGACCAGTTCCAGGATGTCTTCGGGATATCCAGCGCCCATCACGTATCGTACTTTTTGCTGGGGAATGATCTGGTTGGTGGCCGCGACCATTTCCTTGGTCACGGCGCTGGGCTCGCCGATCATCAATCCGCCAATACCATAACCAGGGAAGCCGATCTCACAAAGCCGGTCAGCGCACTCGCGCCGCAGATCTTTGTATGTCGCTCCCTGGACTATGCCGAACAAAGGCGGTTTTTTTTTACCTCAACGCTCCGGCGCGCCCACTGGACGGTCCGTTCAACGGCCATGCGGGCTTCGAGAAAAGGTGATGGATAGGGCGTGAAGATATCCAGGCACATACCGATATCAGTGCCCAGTTGGTGCTGGATATCAACCGCTTTTTCGGGGGTCAGGTGGATCTTGGCGCCATCGATGTGCGACGAGAACATGATCCCATCATCGGCGACTTTTTTCAGCTCGGCCAGGGAATAAGCCTGGAAACCCCCGGAATCAGTGAGGATAGCGTGTTTCCAGCCCATAAATTCATGAAGACCGCCGCATGACCGCACAAGGGCGGCGCCAGGCCGCTGCATGAGATGGTAGGTATTGCACACGATGATCTGGACCCCCATGGACTCAAGATCGGCGCTCGACATGGTTTTGACGGTCGCCTGGGTGGCCACGGGCATGAAATTGGGGGTTTCGACCGTGCCATGGCGGGTTTTCATAGTTCCGCACCGGGCTGCGGTCTTTTTATCCTGTTTTTTGATCTTGAATTGGATCATTGTACGGTCATAATCCATACATGGCGATGATCTCATCCTTTTTCTTACCCAGGATCTTGTATTTTGCACCAACCTTGGTGAAGGCCGCGATCGCTTTGTCCAGGTGCTCCTGTTCATGGCCGGCCGAGACCTGGGTCCGGATCCGCGCCTGCCCTTGCGGCACGACCGGGAATGCAAAACCGATGACATAGATACCTTCGGCGTATAGGTCGCGCGCCATGTCCTGAGCGAGCTTCGCGTTATAGAGCATCACCGGCACGATCGGATGAACGCCTTCCTTGATATCGAACCCGGCTTTGGTCATTTTTTCCCGGAAGTATTTCGCATTGGATTCAAGCTTGTCCCGGCGGTCCGTGGTCTTGGAGATCAGATCAACGACCTTTATGGCGGCGGATACGACTACCGGCGGGATGGTGTTCGAAAAAAGATAGGGACGGGCGCGCTGGCGGCACAGGGCGACGATCTCTTTTTTGCCGCTCACGCAGCCGCCTGAAGCACCGCCCATGGCCTTTCCCAGGGTGGTCGTGATCACGTCGATCCGATCGATAACACCGCAGTACTCATGAGTACCACGGCCGGTCTTCCCGACAAACCCGGTCGCGTGTGAATCGTCCACCATTACCATCGCATCGTATTTTTCCGCCAGGCCGCAGATCTTGTCGAGTTTAGCAATATCGCCATCCATTGAAAACACGCCGTCCGTGATGATCATCCGGAACCGGCATGACTGGCTTTCCTGTAGCTTTTCCTCAAGGTGCTCCATGTTGGAATGTTTATAATTGAAGAGCTGCGCTTTGCATAAACGCATGCCGTCAACAATGGACGCGTGCACAAGCCGGTCTGAAATCATCGCGTCGGATTTATCAAGGGCGACGTCGAACAGGCCCGCATTGGCATCCATGCAGGACGGGAAAAGGACCGTGTCCTCGGTACGGAGAAAGGCGGAGAGCTTTCTTTCCAGTTCGGCGTGGATATCCTGCGTGCCGCAGATGAAACGGACCGATGACATCCCGTAGCCGCGTTCATCCAGTCCCTTGTGCGCAGCCGCGATTACTTCCGGGTGGCTCGAGAGCCCCAGGTAATTGTTCGCACAAAAATTGATAACCTCTTTAACCTCGGATCCCTGAGGAAATTCGACCTTGATATGGGCAGCCTGCGGCGAGCGTATATATCGTTCTTCTTTATATAGCCCGGCGCCCTTGATGCCCGTCAATTCATCCGCATAGAAAGTGCGTGCTTTACCGCTATAGGCCATTATTACTCCTTTACGAATTCTTTCAGCAGCGCCAGGATGTTATTGACCGAATCGAACGCCTTAGGCGTGGCTTTTTCATCCGGTATCTTGATCTGGAATTTCTTTTCAAGAAAGGTTTTCAGGGAAACCATGGAAAAGGAATCGACAATGCCGTTCGAGATCAATTTGGTATTCTCGTCGATCTCCTGGTCAGAATCCTCATCCAGGTACTCTTTTTTAACGTAATCAATGATCATTTTTTTCGCATCATCGGCCATAAAACCTCCTTCCTAGAATAAATCCTAATTACCAAATACCAAATTACAAATGAATTTCAAATGACAAATTCCAAAAAAATCATTTTCGCTTCCCTTGTCCTTAATCATTTTCAAGCGTCGAGATGTCGCCGATCTCCTCGCCCCGCTCTTTGGCCCGAAGCAGCCGCCGCATGATCTTTCCGCTTCTCGTCTTGGGCAGGGAGGCAACGAACTCGATTGTCTGCGGCATGGCAAGGGGCGACAGTTTTTTTCTTATAAAATTCATGATATCAAGTTCCAGGTCGGCATTCGCTTCGAAACCCGGTTTCAGAGCCACGAACGCTTTAACCACTTCCATGTTGATCGGATCGGGTTTTCCGACCGCGGCCGATTCTGCTACCGCCTTGTGCTCGAGCAGGGCGGATTCGATCTCGAACGGTCCGACCAGGTGACCGGCCGTATTTATGACATCGTCATCACGGCCGACGAACCAGAAATATCCTTCACTATCAATGCTCGAACGGTCGCCGCATATGTACCAGCCGTTCTTGAACTTGCCGTCATAGGTCTCCTTGTTATTCCAGTAGGTCCTCATCATTGACGGCCAGCCGGGTTTCAGGGCGATGAGTCCCACCGTGCCCGGTGTTTTTATCGGTTCATAGGTCCTGGGATCGACCACGATCGCCACTATCCCTGGCACGGCTTTGCCCATGGAACCAGGCTTTATCTTCATGCCCGGGAAATTCGAGATCACGATCGCGCCGGTCTCGGTCTGCCAGTAGGAATCATGAAAGGGTAAACCGTATGCTTTTTCCGACCAGATCACGGCCTCGGCATTGAGCGGCTCGCCGACGCTGACCAGGTGCCGGAGCGAAGAAAGATCGTGTTTCTTGACGGCCTCTACGCCCTCTTTCATGAGCAGCCTGATGGCCGTGGGCGCGCTGTACCATACCGTCACTTTGTACTTCTCGATAAAAGCGTACCATTTGTCGGTGTTGAAACCGATATCCATCACGCACTGGGTCACGCCGGTCGACCAGGCGCCGATGATCCCGTACGAAGTCCCGGTGACCCAGCCCGGATCCGCCGTGCACCAGTAGACATCTTCGGTCCTTAAGTCCAGCACCCAGCGGGCCGTGATGTACTGGGCGATGATCGAAGAGTGCACGTGGAGCGCGCCTTTGGGTTTGCCGGTCGTGCCCGACGTATAGTGCATCACGGACGGCACTTCCTGGCCGACCTTGTTGATCGT
This sequence comes from bacterium, assembly GCA_036382775.1. Taxonomy (NCBI): domain Bacteria; species bacterium. Next base: position 30,476 of record DASVHD010000029.1, read on the forward strand.
GAATTTATCGACCCGCGGCATTTTTTCCATGGCCAACGCGACCTCACAGCCTTCAAGCGGTTTATTCTCCGCATCGACCACGACGATCTTTTTCAGTTCGGGCAGCCTTTGCTTTATCCGGCGGACCTTACCCAGGTGCTTGCGCGTCGTCATGATCGCTTTGGTCTTGGCATCGTCGAGCCGGGTGAAAAGCGCTTCTTCGCCGAAGGCCGAAAACAGGGGCTGTGCGATCGCGCCCAGTTTAAGGATGCCGATAAAGGAAATGTACAATTCGGGGATCTTGTCCATGAATATGCAGACCCGATCACCTTCGCCGATACCCTGGTCAGAAAGGAACTTGGCGATAGTATTGCTATGAACGCGGATATCATCGTAGGTGTATTCTTTTGTCTCACCCGTAAACCCCTGCCAGTACAACGCGATCTTGCTTCCCAATCCCTTTTCGCAGATCCGGTCAGAACAGTAATAACCGATATTGTACATGCCGTTCAAACCGAACTCCAATTCATCCGCAGAGAATTTCCAGTCGAAATTCTTATATTGTTCGTCATACGAACCGATATTGCTCATGACAGATCCTCCTTGCCTGGTCCTGTACGTTCTGGGCCTTCGATCAGAACGAACGAGATGCTGAGATCTCTGGTTTGCGCGGTCGCGATGTGGAATTTCCGACCCTGGCCTGCGGTCTGTTCGTCGTGTAACCGCCCGGAAATCCTTATGCCGTCGCCGGAATTCCCGATGATCTCGATATCGTGCCAGCAAGAACCACGGCCGAGACCGCACCCCAGGGCTTTGATCACCGCCTCTTTGGTGGCGAACCCTGCGGTCGCCATGACCGGATCCTCATGGCACGGCATTTCGCTACCGGTGAATATCTGATCCAAAAATCCAGTATCGGCCCTAGTGCGAAAACGCTCGCACTCCGCTATATCTATGCCAATACCATGGATCATTGCTTATTATCTATGGATAAAGAAGAACTTTCCCGCAGTTACCGCTTTCCATGAGTTCCATGCCCTTCTTGAACTCTTCAAGCCGTAACCGGTGCGTGACAATGGGTTCCAGATCAAGCCGTCCTGAACTTAAGAACCGTGTTGCTTTATACCATGTGGAAAACATCAGACGGCCGTTTATGCCTTGAATGGTAACGTATTTGAATATTATTTCGTTCAGATCCATTTTAACGGGATGCTCGGGGAGTCCCAGTATCGTGAACCGTCCTCCTGGTCTCAATGCCTTGATGCCGTCCTGGATCGCCGTCGCGTTGCCGGACAGCTCAAGCACGACGTCCGCTCCCAAACCGCCCGTTTCCTCTTTAACAAGACCCACCACGTTATTTTTCAGGGGGTTAATAACAAAATCCGCCCCCATTTTTTTGGCAAGCTGGAGGCGGTACTCGTTGATCTCCGTGGCGATTATCTTGGTTGCGCCGCACGTCCGGCATAAAGCAACTGCCATCAATCCGATCGGACCGCAACCGGTTATCAGGACCACGGCACCCGCGATCTCGCCGGCCAGAGCAGTATGGATAGCGTTGCCGAGCGGTTCCATGACCGATATATAGTCTTTGGGTATCTTTTCCTGCACTGACCAGGCATTGGCCGCGGGAACCAGGGCATACTCGGCGAACACGCCGTCGACATCAACGCCGAATATCCGCCCGTTCTCGCATATGTGTGCCAGACCGTTCCGGCACATGAAACAATACCCACATGCGATATGGGTCTCGGCCGATATGGTTTCGCCGACCTTGACGGTTTGAACCCTGCTGCCCGTTTCAACGACCTCGCCGCACAGCTCATGCCCCATGGTCTGGGGGATCTTCTTGATCCTTTTTTTCGCCCAGTCGTTCCATTGGTAGATATGCAGGTCAGTCCCGCAAATGGATGTTGCGATGACCTTAACTAAAACATCGTCTGGACCTGGCGTTGGGATATCGACTTCAAGGAGTTCGGCACCTGGTTCGGGCTTGACTTTTACGACCGCTTTCATTTTGGGCATAAAATTCTCCCTCTATTATAGCCAGATTGCAGCCTGAGTCAATGATAATTATACCCGGTTTTGACCTAAAAGACGATCTTGATACCCAGCCGCATGAGGTGCGGCAAGGCCAGGAGGATTTCGCCGACCATCTTGCGCGTGTTGATATCGGTAATGGTCTTGCCCGAAAATATTTTCCTGCCGACCTTGAAGATCTTTACATAATCCTCGTCCGACAACTTGAAATAAGCTTCCCGCACTTTCTTGTGGAACGATACTTCTTTCATGATCTCGCGCTTGATGTCTTTTTCGAACGTGTCCTTTTTCCCGCGCAGCCGCGATGCCGCGCTCACGCCCGCGATCACGCCGGATTTTATACCATTGGCGATCCCCGCGCCGCTTAAGGGATCGGTGAACCGCGCTGCGTCGCCGATGAGAAAAAAATCGTTGCCGGAGAAACGTTTTAGGACCTTTGCCGGAACGCCGCCGAATATCCTTTCTTTGATCACGCCATGCGGAAACTCGCGCCGGATCCAGGCGTCCAGCAGGTCCCGGGCGCTCACCTTTGTCTGCAGTGGTGAAATGCCCAGGCCGATATTGGCTGAATTTGCTGACGTGGGGAATATCCAGGCGTATCCGCCGGGCGCGTACGACCGGCCAAAGATCAGATGAGTATAACCGGCTTTGACCTTGATATTTTCCATTTTGTACTGCGCGCAAACCTCGATCTCGGCAAGCGACAGCCGCGTGTCAATGCCCAGCCATTGGCCGACCTTTGAAGAAATTCCGTCGGCGGCGATCAAAAAACGATATCCGTATTTCTTTTTGCTATCCCCTTCTTTTATAATTACCTTCCCGGCGTCCAAACCTATGACTTTAGCCCTGGTCTTCAAGACTACGCCCCGGTCCCGTGCTATTTTTGCCAGCGCCGGATCGAACACCTTGCGATTCATTACCCATCCCACTTTAGGATATTCGATCGTGAACTCATCGCCGTCCGGACCGCGCGCCACCGAACCTTTTAACTCGGCCGCGGTCCAATCAGGCTTTATGTCCAGATACCCGTTGATCGTGCTCCGCGACAGGCCTTCGGCGCACTGCAACGGCACACCCACGGTCTCGTGCTCTTCAAGGAGCAGGACCGAAACACCTTCCGTCGCGGCTGCGGCCGCCGCGCTGCTCCCGGCCGGACCGGCACCGACCACGATGACGTCGAAGGTTTCAGGTTTTGCAATCATTGTTTGTCATCGCGAGCTCCGCGCCTAATGGCGCGGGGTGTGGCGATCTTTCTTTGTATAAAAAAGAATGGGATTGCTTCGTCTCCCGCTTTGCATCATAATGGAAATAAATGAAGCAGATTCCTCGCAATGACAAGAGCCATAAAACTATTATTTCTCGTTTTCTTTTTTCGGTTTCCCCTCGTTCCTCGGGACACCAGTTATTACCCCCCACCCTTACCCTCCCCCACAAAGGGGAGAGGAAAATGAAAAATAACAACGCACACCACACAATTCCCCTCCCTCGACGGGAGGGGATTAAGGGGAGGGTGAAATAATAGTTATTTGTCACTTTCTTTTTTAGGACGTAAATACTTCTTGCCTTTGAGGTTGTCCGGCAGGTACTGCTGCTCCACCTTGGCATCCGGGTAGTCGTGCGGGTATTCATAATCCTTGCCATAACCGAGTTTTTCCATCAGCAGCGTGGGCGCGTTGCGGATATGCATGGGCACGGGCTGGGCAAGGGTCTTGAGCGCGTCCTCCTGCGCCTGGCCATAGGCAACATAGACCTCGTTGCTTTTTACCGCCCGGGCCAGGTACACGACACACTGGGCCAGCGCAAGATCTCCCTCGGGCCGGCCGATGAAATCGATCGCGTCCTTGGCCGCGATGGCGATCACGAGCGCCTGGGGATCGGCCATGCCGATGTCCTCGACCGCGAAACGGACGAGACGGCGCGCGATGTAAAGCGGATCTTCGCCGGCTTCCAGCATCCTCGCCAGCCAGTACAGACCGGCATCCGCGTCCGAGCCGCGCAACGATTTGTGCAGCGCTGATATCAGGTTGTAGTGTTCCTCGCCTGTCTTATCGTACTTGAGGGCTTTTTTCTGGATAACTTCCTCAGCGGTTTTCAGGTCGATCACCTTACCCGTCGCCGCCAGCGCAGATAATTCCAGCGCGTTAAGCGCGACCCGCGCGTCGCCGTCCGAGCTGTGCGCGATGAATTCCAGCGCCTCAGGCGATATCTCATGGGAACCGGCAAGACCCCGCGTCGAGACCAGGGCGCGGTTGATGAGCTGCTTGATGTCATCAAGCGCGAGCGGGTACAGCATGTAGACCTTGACCCGCGACAGCAGGCTCGAGTTCAATTCGAACGAGGGGTTCTCGGTGGTGGCGCCGATCAGCGTGATCACGCCGGTCTCCAGGTACGGCAGGAATGCGTCCTGCTGGGCCTTGTTGAACCGGTGGATCTCGTCGATGAAGATGATCGTGTTTCTTTTGAACAGCGAATTTTTTTTCTCGGTTTCTTCCATGAATTTCTTTATTTCGACGATACCGCTGGTGGCGGCCGAGAACGATACGAAATCAGCCGATAGCCTTTTCGCGAACAGCCGGGCGATCGTCGTCTTGCCGCTGCCCGGCGGTCCGAACAGGATCATGGAAAAGAGCCGGCCTTCTTCGATCTGCCTCGCGATCGGACCGCCCGGTCCGAGCAGATGCCGCTGGCCGAGTATTTCCTCGAAGCTGTCCGGCCGGATGCGGTCAGCGAGCGGCGTCGTGTGCACGATTCCTGCCTGACCGCGCGCCTCTAGCCATAATAAATAGCGTAAAGATAGAAAAATGGGATATTGAAGATCAGCGAGTCCAGGCGGTCCAGGAACCCCCCGTGGCCGGGGAAAATGTTCGAGGCGTCTTTTAAGCCGGCTTCGCGCTTCATGCCGGATTCCATGACATCGCCCACCGTGCCGAGGATCCCGATGCCGAGCGTGAGGATTATCGCGTCCACGACATTGAAATAGGGAAACCACAGCCTGTTCAAATAATAAGTGCAGGGAAAGGTCAGGATGATCCCGAATATCAGTCCTTCAACGGACTTTTTCGGACTGACCTTTTCGCACAACTTGTGCTTGCCGATAAACGAACCGACGATGTACGCGAATGTATCGAACAGCCAGGTCAGGATCAGGGGACACAGCGCGTAAGTAAACCCCAGCTTGCGCAGGGGGATGATCGCCGAGGGTAATACCGCGATATATATAATCCCGAAGACCGTCGCCGACATCTCGGCGAGGAAATTCGGAATGTACCGCGAACCGGGGAAGCGCATGACCGACAGCAGCGCGATGAACATGAAAAGCAGAAAAGCGGTGAATATAGCGGGGATCCTGAAAAAATAGAGCCAGGGTATGGTGTAGGCCGGCAGCAAGACCGCCAGCGTGTGGGGATATATGTCCTTACGGTGCCAGAACCTCAGGTATTCGTTCATGGCAAAAGTAATGAACAGCATAACAACCAGCGGCAGCAGGACGTTGTCCACCAACAGCACGATCAGGATCGCGGTGATCAGAAAAAACGCCGTCTTCACCCGCTGGACAAAATCATTTAATTTTGCCAAACAACCGCTCCCTTGTCCGGAAATCATCGATGGCTTTGGCATACTCTTTTTTACGGAAATCGGGCCAGAGCGTCTTGGTGAAATACAGTTCGGCATAGGCGATCTCCCAGAGCAGAAAATTTGATATCCGCGTGCGGTTATCAGCCCCGGTCCGGATCAAAAGGTCCAGCGCGGGAAGCGCTGGGTCGTAGAGAAAACCACCCAGATCTTCTTCTCCAAAGGCATCAAGATCGATCCTGTTTGTCCGGTCCTTTAAGATAACCTTTTTCACGGCATCGACGATCTCGCCGCGGCCGCCATAACTCAGGCAGAACGTCAACACCAGCCCGGAGTTGTTCTTTGTCGTCTCCAGGGCCTTGCCCAGAGCCTTGCGGGCCGGTTCATAAAGATCCCCAATGCGGCCGATCGCGTTGATCCGCACGTCCTCTTTGTGAAGTTCTGGGGTTTCTTTATAGAGCATTTCCTCGAGCATGGACATGAGGTAATCGACTTCATCCTTGGGCCGCTGCCAGTTCTCAGTGCTGAATGTGAAAAGCGTGACGTACTTGACGCCAAGGTCCGGAGAGGTATTTACCATGTCCCGGATCGATTCGGCGCCCTGCCGGTGCCCGAACACCCGCGGTAATCCGCGTTTTTTGGCCCACCGGCCGCTTCCGTCCATGATGATCGCGACATGCAGACCTTCGATCATAGCGTATTATATGATATAAACCCCTGATGTCAAGGACAGCCCGTTTGCCTGGTCAGACGCGGCATGCCCGGACGCGCACCAGGTTCATGGGCGCGTGCTCGACCGGCGTGTAAACGCGGTCTGAGGTCAAAACGCAATTTTTATCAAGGACGGTCGCGCGAGCGCGCTTCAATTCATCGTCGATATCGGGGGATTTGAAAAGGACGATCAGACCGTCATGGCCGATCATGGAGGCGGCGGTCTTCACCAGGAAGGACACGGTGCCGGCGGCCCGAGCCAGAACGACGTCGAATGAACGGTGCGCTTGCCTCTCGGCTCGATCATTGACGACCTCAATATTCGGCAATTTAAGCTCGCCGACCAAATTTTTTAAAAATTGCGCTTTTTTTCCGACCGATTCGAACATCGTACATTGGATCTCGGGGATCATGATCTTGAGCGGGATCGACGGGAAACCCGCGCCCGCGCCGATATCCGCGAACGAACGCTTGCCCGCCAGGTCAGGCAGCGCGAGCAGCGATGGCAAAAAATGCTTCAACGCGATCCGGTGATAATCAGCATGGGATATCAGGTGTACCTTGTTGCGGTACCGGTACAACATTTCGAGGTAGCGCTTAAAGCATGCCTCTTGCCCGGCCGTGCAGGTCAGCGCCAGCTCGGCGAGACCTTGATGCATGATATCCAGTTCCGGCCCGGGATCCATCAGGACTTAATGATGTTCCATACCCGGTCCATCTCTTTAAGCTGTACGTCCTGAAGCTTTTTGCCGTTTTTTTCGATGGTTGTTTTCATGATCCGGAAACGCTTTACGAATTTTTTATTGGCGTGGCGCAATGCATCCTCGGGATCAACACCAAGGTGACGGCAGAGATTGACGCAGGAAAAAAGCAGGTCCCCGGACTCCTCAAAGACCCGGGGCGCGCTCCTGGCGCTCTGGATCTCGCGCAGCTCTTCGTTGATCTTTTTCATGGGTCCCCGGCGCGAGTTCCAGTCAAATCCGATCTTGGCCGCGCGTTCCTGGATGATCCGGGCCGCCAGCAGGGCGGGAAGGGTCTTCGCGATCCCGCGGTGGATATCCTTCTTACTGCTCTGCCAGAACTTCAGCACCGCGTCCGGGGTTCGGAGTTTTTGACCGCGGAAAACGTGTGGGTGTTTCTGCCGGTATTTACGGACCGTTGCCGCCACGAGCTTTTCAAAAGGTATCTTCCTTTCTTGTTCGAACACGACAGCCAGGAATACCCCGAGCAGGAGGATGTCGCCGATCTCCTCCTGGATCATGGGGGCCTGCCGGGCCTCGATCGCGTCGACCAGTTCATAAGCTTCTTCGATCACGTTGTTTTTTAGGCTACGCAGGGTCTGACGGCGGTCCCACGGACACTTCCGGCGCAGTGTCCGCACGAGTTTAATGAGTTCAGTAAATGACAGGCTCTTCTCCAGCTTCCGCGGCGTCATCATCCGCTGTGCTTTTCATGGTTTTTTCGTTCTGAAAATCAGTGTAGAAATCCTCTTCAAAATTCAAACAGCAGAGCAGTTTGCCGCAGATGCCGGAAAGCTTGCTTGGTGATACATACAGCTTTTGTTCCCGCGCCATGCGCAGGGAGATCGATTTGAGATCAGCGAGAAAAGTCGCGCAGCAGAGATTCCGGCCGCAGACGCCGACGCCGCCGAAGATCCTGGTGAAATCGCGCGAGCCGATCTGTTTTATGACCACCCGCTTGTTTAACTTTTGTGATATGAAACGGTGGAGCTTTCGGAATTCCACCTTTTTCTCAGCCGTGAAGTAGAACACCAGGCGTTCTTCATCGAACTGGCAATGGGTATACACCGGTTTCATGAAGATACTGAACTCCTGGATCGCCCGCTTGAGCTCGATCATGCAGAACTCTTCGTATTCCCTCAGTTCCTCGCTCTTTTCCGCGTCCTCGGCCGTGGCGCTCCTGATGATCTCGCCGTAACAGGTCTCTTCCTCGGTCAGGCACGGCAGGAATCTGACGACCCGTCCGGTATCGATCCCTTCCTTGCTTTTGAAGATGACCCGTTCGCCGGATCGGCAATTAACATCCCATTTTACGAGTTCAAGCCGGAATGGAGTTATTTCAACCTGGTAGATCACGTCGGCGCCCCGTCAACTGCTGCGGTCCATTACCGTTTTATGAGGTATACCTTCTCCCCTTTTTTGATCATGCCCAGTTCATCCCGCGCTTTTGTCTCCAGCAGTACGCCCTTGCGGTAATCATCAATACGCTGCTGCGTCGCCTGGTTCTCGGCACGGATCACGAGGATGTTCTTCTGCAACCGGTGTTCTTCGTTCAGGGCGGAAATGAAACGGACCGCTCGCCGGGAAAAATAGATCATGGGTATGATGATGATCGCGAGCACCAAAAGCCATCGCATCTTTTTCCGCGAGCGCTTGAAAGCCACGTTAAGTTGCCTTGGCCGAGTAACTGTGGTAATGGTAATAACGGTGGCGGTACCGGCGGTAACCCATGTCCAGACCGTTGAAAACGAACCCCACGAGCTTTTCTCCAGCCCGTTCCAGTTCTTCCTTGACCTCGATGAGATCGTCGCGGTTCGTCTTGTTCGCCATGACCACTACCACGATCCCGTCGCATATCTTGCCCAGCACCCGGGCATCGGCGATCCCCAGAGCCGGAGGGGCATCGATCAGAACGAAGTCATATTCATTGCGCAGCTCTTCCAGGATCTTGTGCATTTTGACCGATCCCAGAAGCTCAGCCGGATTGGTGGGTATCGTGCCGCTGGTCATGAAAAATAGTTCGCCGAAACTGTTCTTGACGATCGCTTCTTTCAGTTTCAGCTTATCGATCAGAACGTCGGACAAACCGTGCTGGTTGTCCATTACAAAATCCTTGAAATACACGTGGAACATCGGCCTTCGGAAATCGCAATCCAGCATGATCGTGCGGTGCCCCTGCTGCGCCAAGGTGATACCAAGATTGATACAGGTCGTGGTCTTGCCTTCCTGGGGCAGCGTGGAAGTAACCAGGATCACTTTTATAGGACGCGCGGCCGCGCTGAATGAAAGGTTGGTGCGCAATATCCGATACGCCTCGGCGATATCCGAATGCGGTTCCCGGATCGTCGGGATCTGCGTGGTGCTCTTATCCCGCACCACGGGGATGGAAGCCAGCACCGATATCCCGGTGAGGTCCTCGACCTCCCGGGCGCTCTTGAGGGAAGTATCAAGATATTCGATCAGGAACGCACCGCCCAGCCCCAGGATCAGGCCGAGCAAGAATCCGAGCAGGCTGTTCTGCTTGGTCTTGGGACCGACCGGATATTCAGGCGTGATCGCATAATCGATAATTCGCGCCTGGCTTATCTGCATGGCCTCCGCGATCTTTGATTCTTCAAGCTTGCCCAGCAGCATGGTGTAAATCTCTTCGTTCGCTTTCTTCTGCCGTTCCAGCTGGGCGAGATTAACCTCGGCTTCGGGAAGCTGTTTCAACCGGTGGTTCTGGCGGGTCATGATCAAATCCAGCGCGCCGATACGACTCTGCATCGTGATCACCCGGATCTCATCGGTAATGATATTGCTGATGATCGACTGGAAGATCGGATCTTCCACTGACGGTCCGGCCATGGCGATCTGCTTTGTCGCTTTGCTGATCTCTTCTTCGGTGGCCTTGATCTTGCCGTTGAGCAGAGCGATCTCGCCGTCGCTCGAACCATTGGCAAGCAGTTCCTGTTTTTGCAGTTCCAGTCCCTTCAATTTTTCCCGGAGCGAAACGATCATCGGGCTGTTCGAGATCGTGGGGAACGATGCCATTCTTTTGTAAGCACCGTAGGTGGCTTCGTCCTTTGACAGTTCTGCCTCCATCTGTTCGATGCCGCGCTGGGCTTCGGTCAATTCGATGATCGCCTTCTCCTTCTCCACCTCGAAGTCGGCTGAGGACGTGATGATCTCCTTGGCTGATTCGGTCAGCAGGAAAATCCCGGTTTTCTCCTTGTAGATCCGCAGCTTTTCCTCGGCGCTGTCCAATTCGTAGCCGAACGTTGCGATCTGGGTTTCGATGAATTCCTTTGACCCGCGAGCCGATTCCCTGAGGCTCATCAGGGAGTAATCAATGTATTCCTGGGCGACGGCATTGGCAATGCGCGAAGATTGCACGGCGTTGTACGAACGGGCCTTGAGCAGCACCAGGGACGTATTCTTGATCTGGGCCGCGCTGATATTGGCCATGAAGTCGTCGATGGTCTCGTCAAATTTTTGGATCGTGAATTCAATATCGGCCTTCGGCCTTGCTTTAAGCAGGAACTTGATCGTGCCGTTGTCAAACAGGCTGCCGACCCGGCCTTTGCCGAGATCAGCTCCGGTGGCCGACAGCAGCGTGAAATCTGTATCGGCAACCCGGATCAAGTACCTGCCGATCAATGCATCATCGCTGACACTGACCGAGTCGAAATAGTCGGGCTTTAATTCAACCGGGACCAGGCACAGGCCGAGCTTTATGACTACGAGCTGCGCGATCGCGCGGCTGCGCACGATCTCAAGTTCGTTCTCGACCGGGTCAACGGACCGGGGCAGATAAAGTTCACCGAAGAACGTGGTTTGGTTCTCGGACAGATCGAGTTTGAACTTAACCTTTGCTTCATAAACCTTGGGCAGGCGTATACTCACGATGAGCGCGCTAAGCGCGGCAATAACCACGCAGATAATGATCAGGACCCGGCGTTTGTAGACGATATCGAAATAATCCTGGAATGTCGGTTCGCGCTTGATCACTGCGTCATCCTTTACTGATTCATCAGGTGTTACGAGTCATCAATTTTGGGTGGCGAGAAGATACGTGGTGTATACCTGAAGGACAAAAGTGCCGAGCGTAAAGATCACGCCCCATTCCTGCAGGGCGGACATGAAACGGCGCGGTACCATGACCACGTCGCCGGGTCTGAGGTTCAGTTTTTCAATATCCCTGCCGCTCCGGAGGATCTTTTCCAGATTGACCGCGCGCACGGATCCCACGTTGAGTATCCGCAGGTTGTTCAGGTTACCCTGTACGCTTGGACCGCCGGCCAGCGCCAGCAGGTCCGCCAGGTTATCGCCGCTTTTCATGTAATAGTAACCGGGTATCTTGACTTCACCGAAAATATTTATGCGATAGAGAAAATAGATATTCAAGAATATATCGCCGTAATACTTATGGAATTCGTTATCCAGGAGGGTCTCCAGCGAGTCGATCGAAATGTCTTTCACTTTGAACTTGCCGATCAGCGGGATATTGAGCGAAGTATCGGTATCCACGAAATACTTCCCGCTCAAATCGGGCTGGCGCCAGATCACGATATCCACGGCGTCATAAGGCAAAAGCGCTGCCTGGGAAGAACAAATAATGAAATAAACGACACTAATCATTATAAAAGTATACAGAAAAAAATAAAGATGTCAAGACGCTGACAAGACCGGCCGCGTCCTTTTAGAACAAACCCAGCTGCGGTTCGGAGCTTTTTTCTTCTTGGAATATCTTTACGGTCCCGAATTCGCCGTCGTACCCAGGGTTGATTATGACCTCGCCCCGGCGGGCGTGGTCGACGCCGATGCCGATCTTTTCGTGGGAGAAAGATTGTATATCCGCGATCGAGGCGTTGAGCAGGATCTCAAATTCGTTGCCAAAATGATCGCACAGCTTCCGGTACTCGTTCTTGACACCGACCGTATCGCGGCCCACACCGAGCGCTTCGGCGATTATTTCCTCCAGCGGGATCAAATTGCGGTACGGTATCGGGTTTTCGGGTTTGTACCCTTCGTCCCGGTCAGCCAGCGCCTCGATCCGGTGCAGAACACCGATGGTCAGGTTGCGCGAGCATACCGGGCAAAGATTATTGTTGAACCGCGATTCCTTTGGTGAAAGCCGGACATCACATTTCCGGTGCCCGTCATAATGGTACTTGCCTTCTTCCGGGTAGAACTCGATCGTGAACAGGAATTTTGAACGGTCTTTGGCTCTAAGCACATCGCGCAGCCCGCGGTAATCAAGGTCTTGCGCAAAAACGTTCGCTTCCCGGCCCAGCCGGCTGGGTGAATGGGCGTCGGAGTTGGAAACCAGCGTGTACGGATCCAGCGCGGAAAGGCGCCAGTTCATGGCCGGATCCGATGATAACCCGGTCTCGACCGCGAAGAACTTATCGCTCAGATCGGCAAAACATTCCTCGATCGCGTCGAAACCGGAATTGGATCCGAACAGGGAAAACCATGGTGTCCAGATATGGGACGGGATCAGATAGGCATCCGCGCTTATGTCCATTATGTTCCGGTACATTTCACAGGTGTCGAGCGACAGGATCGGCCGGCCGTCAGCCTCAAGCTTGCCATACCGCTGAAGATATTTGTTTATTTTCTCCGCGACCTCGAAATCCGGCGCGAAAATGATGTTATGGATGCGTCGTCCCTTTCCCCCGCGCGTGTAGATATTGTTGACCTCGACCGTCAGCACGAACTTGACGTCTCCATAATGATATACGCCATCCTTGAAAGTAAGGTATTCTTTCAGCTCCCGCAGCCATTCGGGATGCGTGAAATCGCCGGTCCCGACCATGCCGATACCCTTCTGTTTTGCATATTCAGCGATCCTCGGGATCGTCATCTCCTGGGATGTAGCTCTCGAATACCGCGAATGGATATGCAGGTCAGCGATCATCATTTTTTTAATCCCTTCTTTTATCCACAAATCCCCTTATCCCCATTGCTTCTCACCACTTCAGCGCTACGCCCATGATCCGCGTGTCATGCTCGCTCGCCGGGTTGAACGTCAAATGCCGGTACAGGGAAAAAGTGAACCCGGCGCGCGACAGGGCGTTGCTGATCTCGGTCAGCGTGTACGCCCGTTCCTGGTGGAATTCCTTGAGCGCGACCTCGCGGCCGTCTTCGTAAACGGTCAGCGTCAGCTTCAACGACGATATCCGCTGCTGCTTATCAAAGGTGTTCGACCAGGTCGAATAGACCGAATTGTCCTTGCGCGTAAAGGTCTGGTTGCCCCATTCGTCCTCCAGCGCGTGCAGCGTGTTCATATCAAAAATATAGATACCGCCGGGGACAAGCGCTTCGTACGAGCACTTGAAGCACCGGTACAGGTCGTCGGGTTCCAGCATGTAATTACAGCTGTCGTACAGGCAGGTTATGACCGGCACCGCAGCATCCAGCTGGAAATCGCGCATGTCGCCCTGGATCAGTCGGAAATTCGAATACTGCGTAAGCCTATTCCGGCATGTCTCAAGCATGGCGGCGGATACGTCCAGGCCGATCACTTCATACCCTTTTTTCAACCAGAGCTCGAGGCAGACGCCGGTCCCGCAGGCCAGGTCAAAGATCCGTTTTTCGCGGATCGCATTTAGGCTCAGGATCTTTTCGATATAACTGATCCATGAAGGATAGTTCACGAATGACATCAATTTATCATAGTACGGACCGATCAACGTGAACGGCTTGCTATAATCCTCGGATTTCATAGTTGGGCGCTTCCCTGGTGATGGTAATGTCATGCGGGTGGCTTTCCCTCAAGCCCGCCGGGCTGATCTTCATGAAACGCGCCCGGCCGCGAAGCCTGGTCAGGTCTTTTGCCCCGCAATAACCCATGCCGGATTTCAGTCCCCCCACCAGTTGGAAGATCACTTCCTTCACCAACCCCCGGTAAGGCACCCGTCCTTCCACTCCTTCGGGTACGAACTTTGTGGCCGATTCCTGGAAATAGCGGTCGGCCGAGCCCTTAGCCATCGCGTCTAAGGATCCCATCGCGCGGTACTCCTTGTAACGCCGGCCTTCCAGGAGCACGGTTTGACCCGGGCTTTCCTCGGTCCCGGCGAACAGGCTGCCGATCATGACGCATGACGCTCCAGCGGCCAGGGCTTTCACGATATCCCCGGAATACCTGATCCCGCCGTCCGCAATGATCGGGACCTGCCGTCGCTTTGCCGCACCCGCGCACTCCATGATCGCGGTCAGTTGTGGCATGCCGATCCCGGCGATCACGCGGGTCGTACAGATCGAACCGGGCCCGATCCCGACCTTGATGCCGTCGATGTCGAGCCGCAGGAGTTCGCGCGCCGCTTCGGCCGTGCCGATGTTGCCGGCGACGAGTTCAACCCGGGGGAACGCCTTTTTCACCTTTTTAATGGTTTCGATAACGCCCTTGGAATGGGCGTGCGCCGTGTCGATGACGATCGCGTCAACCTCGGCTTCGGCCAGGGCCGCGGCCCGGTCCATCGTTCTTTTGTCGATCCCGATCGCGGCCGCGCAACGCAACCGGCCGCGCTTATCCGTGATCGTCCGCGGGTACTCCATTTTCTTGATGATATCCTTGGTCGTGATCAGACCCTTGAGCCGGCCGGTCCGGTCAATGATCGGCAGTTTTTCGATCCGGTGTTTTTTCAGTATCTGTTTTGCTTGCTCCAGGGTCGTCCCTTCGGGCGCCGTGACCAGCTTTTCGCGGGTCATGAGCTCGCGCACCTTCCGGTTCCCATGCGTCTCAAAAATGATATCGCGGTTGGTCAGAATACCGATCAGCCGGTTGTCCTTATCAATGACCACGACGCCGGAGATCCCGAATTTGTCCATGAGCCGCCGCGCCAGGCCGATCTCCGTATCTTCAGTCACCGTAATCGGATCGCTGATCATGCCGCTCTCGGCGCGCTTGACCTTCCTTACTGCGGCCTGCTGTTCGTCGATACCGGTATTTTTGTGGATTACGCCGATGCCTCCTTCTTTTGCCAGCGCGATCGCCATGGCCGATCCGGTCACGGTGTCCATCGCCGCGCTGACCAGGGGGATGTTCATACTTATGTGCCGCGTGAACTGGGTGGTTACGTTACAATCTCTTGGGATTATGCTGGAATAGCGTGGGATCAATAAAACATCATCAAAAGTAAGGCCTTCCTGAAGTTTTATGGTTACCATTGTTTATTATACAGATTTTTTCAATACCGTCAAGGGCAATTTATTATTCTCCTTTTCATCACAAAAGCCCATAATAATCCTCCTTCGATGGAAACCATAAAATATTCAATAAGAATTACATGTATGCCGCAGGGGGATATATGATTCATGGGGCAATGGGGTCAAATCTTCACATTATACATTTTTCAGATTCGCTTTTATCTTGGCTTCAAGCTTGATGAATTGTTCCTTCAACTTTTTTTCTTTCGCCAACTTGACCTGCAGGCGTTTGCGCATCATATGCACAGAGATATAGTCAATGCCGCCTAACAATTCACCGATCTGCGATTGCGTTATACTGCAATGCCTGTATAACAACTCTGCAACCATGCCCCGCAGCGCACCATGGCGATGACGCGCATGCAATATATCCTCATTGATCCCGCACTCATGTTTAATGATGTCTATCACCTGCAGAGGTTCCAGTGAAGCAAGGTGTAATTCACGATAAGCAGGTTGCTCACGTAAAGATTCGTGTTCGACGAACTGCTTTACTCTTGTAACAAAGTCCTCATCGCCAAGAATCAATCCGCCATGCGCATTTTTAAAAGGATTTTCTATATCCCGTTTTAATCCATCGGCTATGAACTCAGCGTATTGCCGGCGGTCTTTAATCATAGACAATAGTATGCTGTGTTCTACAAAACGCTCTTTTTTCTTTTCATCCAGATACCCCTTTAAACTACTCCAGTGATAATCCCTCGTAAAAATCCACTGCTTTTGGTAATTTTCTGTTGTTATTTTTTGCGTCCGTGCTGGATTTAAATGAAGATAGCGCGATACCTCCAAAAAATAGGAGTCTACATCAATTAAAAATGCCTTATAACGACCTTGATAAAGATTACCGCAGCGACCATAGCGCCAATTGAACCAGCCCGTATAACAGATGTTGAAATGACGCATAAATTCTGCACAGTTCGCTTTCGGCGTTTGAATTAGCAAATGGAAGTGATTGGGCATCAAGACATAGGCATGCAATACTACCTTATATGTATTAAGTGATCCTTCTAGTAATGTAAGAAAACGCTGGCGGTCTCCATCACACAGGAAGATATTTCTGCGCTCGATCCCCCGGCATGTAATATGATAGTATGCTCCAGGGTATTGAATCCTTAATGATCTCGCCACGCCGGAGTTTATTCAACATTGGTAGAAAGTCAAGCCTTATGTATTAATGTATAATGTGAAGATTTGACCCCAAGTTTATTTCATTTATTCAGTTATTCTTTTTCCTTTGACTTGCGGTTCAAAGGCAGGACCCCGGCCATTTCGCCGATGACGTTGACCAGTTCTGACCCGGCCGGCAGCACGATCTTCGCGTTGTGCGCCAGGGACGATTCCAGCGCCTGCAGCTTTCTCAAAAGCTGAGCGTTGCCAATGAAATACTTGTCCGCGGCTTCGTTCACCAGCCGGATCGCCTCGGCCTCGCCTTCGGCTTCCAGGATCCGCGCCCGCTTGATACCTTCGGCTTCCTTGATGCTGGCGCGCTTTTCGCCGTCGGCAGATGTCTCGCGCGCCGTCGCGTAGTCGATCGCGGCGATCTTTTCGTTCTCGGCCTTGACGACCTTGTTCATCGTGTCCTGAACGTCCTTGGGCGGGTCGATCTCCTTCAATTCGGTCCGGACGATCTCGATGCCCCAACTCTGGGTTTCTTCACGCAGGGTGTTGTGGAGCTCGGAGTTGATCTTACCCCGTTCACTGTTGGCTGATTTCAAGGTCAGGGTGCCGATGATATTCCTCAGGGTCGTGCGGGCGAGGTTAACGATCTGCCACTTGTAGTTATTGACATTATATAACGAGCTTTTTACGCTTTCTTCGTCGGTTTTGACCTTGAAATAAACCTGGGCGTCGACGCGTGCGTTCAGGTTGTCATTGGTGATGATCTCCTGGGGTTCGGCATCGACCATCAGTTCCGTAATATTGATCCGGTACATTTTTTCGATGATCGGCACGATCCAGTGAAATCCGGGGTTGGCAAAACGCACGTATTTGCCCAGCCTTTCGATCAAACCCCGGTGCGTGGGTCGCACGATCCTGATCCCGATCAGGAAATAGAAAAAAAGTACTATTATAAGCCATATCCACCAGTGCATATTATTCCCCCTTTTTATTTTTAATTGCCATCAATTATAACGCAATAATTCCTGATGTCAATCCGGAAGGATGAGAATCTTCATTCGATAGCAAATCAACATATTCTTAGAATTTCAGTGGATGCGCTGCTACCCTTGACATTTTTCGTCTGGTGCTTAGAATATGATAAGTATCAAGGACGTAGAAATGAGCAAAATAAATAGCATCATATTGTTGATCTTTATCCCCATCATACTTAGAGGAGGGTATACGATTGAACTTAGAATACGAATTCTACAAGCTCATATTCATGTCGGGCAGTTATCCTTATGCACGGTTGGGCTATGCTGAAGCCCTATCCAAGACCGGCACAACCGTTATCTGGGATCAATGGAACTATAGACATATGTGTTACTGCAACAACCTCTTTGGTTCACCGCATACCGAAGTCTGGACCAACTGGCCGGGCACCATGCAGGTTACGCATCCCGGACAGATCACCTGCCAGGTTGTTACTGGTGGCGGCGGGCAATCCCAGCAGACCGATAATCCACGACCGCGGCAACTGACCATTTTCTTGCCCACTGTCTCGGCCGATAAAAACATTTCTGTTAAATTCGGCATTCCCGCAGCAGGTAATGCCGAGCTAATCCTTTACAACGTGATCGGAACTGCAGTTTCAAGGATGGTCATGCACGACCTAAAACCTGGCTATTACTACCGGCGTCTTGATGCGCACGGCATTCCAGGTGGCATATATGTACTCATGCTACGGCAAGACAGTGCTGTTGTCACTAAAAAAATCGTGGTCGTGAGGTAGCCATGGGGATGCATGGACTGACAAGGGCTCTCGCAGTGGTCTGTATCACCGTTTTTCTGCTCTCTGCCCAACCGGATACGTTATGGACGAAAACCTACGGCGGGTTTAATGGCGACATTGCACGCTGCGTTCAGCAAACTAATGACGGTGGTTTCATATTGACTGGCGGCACGGCTTCCTATGGTGCTGGTGATATGGACATTTATATTATCAGGACTGATTCGTTGGGCGAATCGCTGTGGACAAAAACCTACGGCGGCTTCTACAATGATGGCAGTGAATGGATCGAATGCACTGTCGATGGTGGCTATATGATCGCCGGTCGGCGCGGCAATGACGGTGGTAGTAACTCGGATGTCTGGCTGATAAAGATCAATTCCTTAGGCGACACGCTGTGGACGAAAACCTTTGGTGGCGACGGTACAGAGGGCACATCCATGGCAAAACAGGTTACAGATACCGGATATATCGTTGTCGGTTTTACTAATTCCTCTGGTTCCGGTTTGAATGATCTTTGGTTATTGAGAGTCGATTCAGCTGGTGACACTATATGGACAAAAACCTACGGTGGTTCTTTGAATGACGGTGGTACGAGGGTTCTTCAAACATCAGACAAAGGCTACATGATTCTTGGCGGTACGTATTCTTATGGTGCTGGTCAGTCAGATGGCTGGATGATAAAAGCTGACTCCCAAGGGAATGCTCAGTGGTCAAAAACATATGGCGGTACAAATTATGATTTTGTCTATGAAATGGTTGAAACGCAGGATCACGGTTATTTCATCACCGGTATGACTATGAGCTTTGGCAACGGGCATGCGGACGCCTGGTTTATCAGAACCGATTCCTTGGGCGATACGCTGTGGACCAAAACCTTGGGCGATACCGGTTACGAATATGCCGAGTCAGGCGTTCAGACGGCCGATGGCGGCTTCATTGCCTGCGGCTATAAAGAAACCAATTGGATTTACGATCTGTGGATTATGAAACTTGATTCCACGGGCAACTGTTCGTGGACCAAAACGCTCGGGCATGGCTTTCATGAATACGGCCAATCGATCCGCCAGACCCGGGATGGCGGATATATCTGTGCCGGAGATTATTATTATGCGTCGGGAAACTATGATATCTGGTTGATCAGGCTGGCAGCCGAGACATCAATCGCAGAGGACGATCAGCACCTTCTCAAGGATAGATGCAGCCAAGACCGCGTGGTAATCAATGCTTCTCCGAATCCTTTTAATTCGCATTTGCATATATATTACAATTTGGAGGAAATTGGCGAACCGAGGATTCCAGAATCGGGTCATACTGCCGCTGCACTAAAAATATATTCGGCTGCCGGCTGTTTAGTGAAACAATGGAATGAGCCGGCGGTCAAACAATCAACACACATCATATGGTCAGGTACTAACCAAAACGAACTGCCTGTGCCCTCCGGCATATATTTTATACAACTTGAAACGAATAATTATAAATGCGCAAAAAAGGTTGTTTTACTCCGGTAGAATCTTCTTGTACACTACTACCGGATCAGCAGTATACAAACTGGAAAAAACAGACACCGTAGTGTCTCAATACCCTACTCAATGTTTTCCGGCTTTTGCGCCTTGTATCCGCTGATCAGGTACGCAGTGTGGGTGATCCCCCGCTCGCGCGGCCTGACCCCGCGCTCGCGGACCAGCATCTCGCGCTGCTGGTTCTCGCATACGCGGACCTTCACGAAACCATTCTGCAGCATGGCATCAACGGTCCTTTTCACCTGCTCGATGTTGGGGCTCAAACTTACCAGGTGATGCCCGTCCCTGAGCGCCCGCGCGGCGTGCGGGACGATCTCCCAGGGCTCGGGCACATCGATGAAGACCGCGTCAACATCGTCCTGGATAAAACCTTCCAAGCCTGCGTCGCGGCAAAAGAACTCGACATTCGCTTCACAGCCCGCCCTTACAATGTTTTTCTTGGCGTTTTCCAGGAATTCTTCTTTCCGTTCATAAGAATATACCATTCCGTCCGGCGCCACGAATTTTGCCAGGGTCAAGGCCAGGGCGCCGCTACCCGTGCCGACCTCGATGACCCGCGAGCCGGGACCGACCGCGGTCTCCAGTAGAAGGTATCCAAAGTCCTTGGGGTAGACGATCGTCGTGGTCCGCCTGACCCTCATCATCATTTCGCTCGTGCTGGGTTTAAGGCAGTAAAACGGCGTGCCCAGATGCGTTCGACCGGCGAATCCGTATGGTTTACCGATGATGTCATCATGTTTAATGTCGCCGTAGTCGGTCGAGATCTTCAACCGGGGCTGTGCCTGTATCAGATACTCGCGTTTTTCATCAAGATAGACAAGGATCAACGATTGCGCCTGGATCGTGCGGTCTGACCGGGCCATGATCTAAATAACCTTATTGCGCGGAGCCGTAGTCCCCGCCCCGCGTTGTCCGGTGGCGTGCGACCTTGAGCCTTAGCAGTGAACGCTGCAGCGCGGCCACAGCATCGGTGTGGCTTATACTATCAAGGTGCTTTTCCGCCAGCATTTTCCGCGCCCGTTCGCGCGCGCGCTCGGCCCGGTCAACATCGATCTCCTCGGCCCGCTCCGCGGCATCGGCAAGGAGGGTCACCTTGTTCATGGCGACCTGGATGAACCCGCCGGTGACGGTCATGAAACTTATTTCTTTGTTCTTCTTGATCTTGATCTCGCCCGGCGCGATCATGGTCACCAGGGGCACGTGATGCGCCATAATACTGATCTCACCCTGCGTGGTCGGCGTCGTCAATACGTCGATGTCGTCGGAAAACATCAGCCGCTCGGGTGTTACGATCTCCAGTTTGAATTTCATGATGTCATGACCTTGGTTTTAAAGCCTTTGACCGGTCTACAAAATGTCGGCGATATCCCCCATCATATAGCATGACTGCTCGTTGACCGTGTCGCAGGCGCCCTCGAGGAACGCCTTGAAAGCCTTGATCGTGTCGTGGAGCGGCACGTACCTTCCGGGCCGTCCCGTGAATTTCTCGGCCACGAAGAACGGCTGGGAAAGGAACCGCTGGATCTTGCGCGCGCGGGTCACGATCAATTTATCTTCTTCGGAAAGTTCCTCGAACCCTAAAATGGCGATGACGTCCTGGAGATCCTTGTAGCGCTGCAGGATCTTCTGCACGCCCCGCGCGACCTGGTAATGCTCCTCGCCGACAAACCGCGGGTCGAGGATCGTGGACGCCGAATCGAGCGGATCGACCGCCGGGTAGATCCCCAGTTCGGTGAGCTGGCGGGAAAGAACGATCGTGGAGTCAAGATGGCCGAATGTCGTTGCCGGCGCCGGGTCGGTCAGGTCATCCGCCGGCACGTAGACCGCCTGGACCGAGGTTATGGACCCGTGCTTGGTCGAAGTGATCCGTTCCTGAAGCTCGCCCATTTCCGTGGCCAGGGTCGGCTGGTATCCGACCGCGGACGGGATCCGGCCTAAAAGCGCGCTGACCTCGGAACCAGCCATGGTGAAGCGGTAAATGTTATCGATGAATAAAAGCACGTCCTTTTTCTCCGTATCCCGAAAATATTCGGCCATGGACAGGGCGGCCAGCCCGACCCGTAACCGCACGCCCGGCGGCTCGTTCATCTGCCCGAACACCATGACGGTTTTGTCGATCACGCCGGAACGGGTCATATCCAGGTACAGGTCATTGCCCTCCCTGGTCCTTTCACCGATACCGGCGAACGCCGACACGCCGCCGTGCTCGAGCGCGATGTTCCTGATCAGTTCCATGACCACCACGGTCTTGCCCACGCCCGCCCCGCCGAACAGCCCCACCTTGCCGCCCTTGATGATCGGCGCGATCAGGTCAATGACCTTGATCCCGGTCTCCAGGATCTCCACCTGGATCGACTGTTCCTTGAATGCGGGAGGTTTGCAGTGGATCGGCATTCTCTTTTGGGTTATCACCGGCCCTTTTTCATCGATCGGCTCGCCGAGGACGTTGAAAAGCCGCCCTAACGTCTCGGGGCCGACCGGCACCGTGATCGGTTGGCCCGCATCGACCGCATCCATGCCTCTTTTTAGTCCCTCGGTCGGTCCCATGGCGACGGTCCTAACCGTGTTCCAACCCAGATCCTGCTGTACTTCCAGAACCAGGTTGCTGCTATCGGTTGCAACGGTCAGCGCGCCGTAGATCTCCGGCAATTTCTCGCCGAATTCCACGTCCACGACCGGTCCCATGATCTGTAGTATCCTTCCTTTGTTGTTCGCCTTTGCCGTTTTATTCATGGTCATAGCTCATTGCTCCTCGATAACCAGTTTGCTGCTGGAAAGCTCGGTGAGCTCCTTGGTTATCCCTTCCTGACGGGCTTTATTATAGGTCAGGGTCAGATATTTGATCAGTTGCTGCGCGTTGTCCGTGGCGTTCCGCATCGCGATCATGCGGGCCGCGAATTCCGAGGTCTGTGATTCCAGGATCGAAGCGTAAACCTGGTATTCGATGATGCGCGGTACGAGCTGCGAAACAACCTCCTGGGCGGTTGGCTCGTAGATGTACTCGCCGGCCGCGGTTTCGGGACCTTCAACCCGGCCGCTAACTTTTTGCAGCGGCAATAACTTCAGCACGGTCGGTTTCTGCACCATATGGGAGATATAGTCGCCGTACACAACGTTTACCTCATCAACATTGCCACTCGTATATTCCTTGATCACAATCTGGGCGATCGGTCCGACCTGCAGGAAATTCACGGGCGCGCTCAGGCTGCTGAACTCGGCGATGACATTGTAACCACGGCGCATCAGGTAATCCCTTCCTTTTTTACCGATACAGATGAAGCTCGCGTGTTCCTTGTCCCCCGCCAGGTTCAGCGCTTCATGGATCACGTTCATGTTGAACGCGCCGCACAGACCGCGGTCCGATGTTAAAAGAACGACCATGCAGTGCCGGCATTCGGGCCGGCTGCGGAGCAGGGGATGCAGTTCCCGTTCGGTCTTGGACGACAGGTCCTTGAGCAGGGTCCAGGCCAGCCGGGCATAGGGACGTGACGCCAGGAGGGCACTTGAAGTCTTTTGCATGCGGGCGCTGGCGACCATTTCCATCGTCTTAGTTATCTTCTTGATGTTGTAGACCGAGCGTATGTGTCTGCGTATATCCCGAACCGACGCCATTTTTTATCCCGCGCTGAATAAGGACTTGAATTCCTCGACCGCAGCCCGCAGCTTTTCCTCGGTTTCCTTGCTCAGGTCCTCGGTCTGCTTGATATCCTGGCCGATGTCCTGGTGCATGGAATCCATGTATTTCAAGAAATCCTGTTCGAATTTTCTCACGCGTTCGATTGCGATATCGTCCATCATTCCGGAAATACCGGCGAAGACGATCATGACCTGTTTTTCCACCGGCATTGGCACGTACTGGTCCTGCTTGAGGATCTCGGTCATGACCTTGCCGCGCTGCAGCTGCTGGCGGGTAGCGGCATCCAGATCGCCGGCGAACTCGGCGAATGCCGCGACCTCGCGGAACTGCGCCAGATCGAGCTTCAGTTTACCCGCGACCCTTTTCATCGCTTTTAGCTGGGCTGCCGAGCCGACGCGCGACACCGAAAGCCCGACATTGATCGCCGGTCTGATCCCCTGGTAGAAAAGTTCGGGTTCGACATAGATCTGCCCGTCGGTAATGGAAATGACATTCGTGGGGATATAGGCGGTGATGTCGCCGGCCTGCGTTTCGATGATCGGCAGGGCGGTCAGCGAACCGCCGCCGTGCGCCTTGTTGAGCTTGGCCGCGCGCTCCAGCAGTCTTGAGTGCAGGTAAAAAATATCGCCCGGATAAGCCTCGCGGCCCGGCGGTCTTCTCAGCAGCAGCGATATCTGGCGGTACGACCAGGCGTGCTTGGACAGGTCATCGTAGACCAGCAGGGCGTCTTTTCCCTGGTCCATGAAATACTCGCCCATCGCGCACCCGGCATAGGGCGCGATGTAACTGAGAGCCGCGGAATCTGACGATCCCGCGTTCACGACGATCGTGTAATCCATGGCGCCGTGATTTTGGAGCTCGTTCACGATCCGTGCCAGCTTGGATTCTTTTTGCCCGATCGAAACGTAAATGCAAAAAACATTTTCTTTTCTTTGATTGATAATGGTATCGATGACGAGCGCGCTCTTGCCGGTCTGGCGGTCGCCGATGATGAGCTCGCGCTGGCCCCGACCGATGGCGAACATGCTATCGATCGCTTTAATGCCGGTCTGGAGCGGGCGGTTGACCGGTTCCCGCTGGACAACGCGGGGCGCAATCTTCTCGATCGGATAATAGGCTTTTATTTTAACCGGTCCCTTGCCGTCAAGAGGTTTGCCCAGGGGGTTTATCACCCGTCCCAGCAATTCCGGTCCCACGCCGACCTCAAGGATCCGGCCGGTCCCTTTGACCTGGTCGCCTTCCTTGATGTTCTCGTAATCGCCCAGTACGATCGCTCCAATCCGGTCATTGAGCAGGTTCAACGCCACCCCGTACACGCCGCCGGGGAACTCGAGCATCTCGGACATGAAACAATCGCCCAGGCCGTGGATCTGGGCCACGCCGTCGCCGAGTTCAATGACCGTTCCCACCCGTTCGACCGATACTTTCTTTTCAAAATCGACGAGTTCCTTGCGCAGGTCGCTTAACATCCTGATCTTTTTGTCTTCACCCATTATATTCCTTGGTTTGAGAACATTCTATCTTTAATCCTGCTGCAGCTGTTTGGCAAGTGTCTTCATTTTGGCCTTGATGCTGACATCGATCATGATATCGCCGGCGGTAATGACCATGCCGGCAATGATGCCGGGATCAACGATGTTGCGGATGACCAGCGGACGCTTCAGTTTCGCGCTGAACTTCTCCGCCAGCCGTTCCTTTTCGTCCGGTGAAAGCGGGAAGGCGGTTTTAACCTCAAGTTCCAGGATCCCGCTGGACTCCCTGGTCCGGCGGTAATTGCGGATGATACTGGTCAGCGTGCTCAGGGCGTTGCCGCGCACCAGGTAGAAAATAAAATCATAAGCCTGGTTGCTGATATAATCCTTGAAAAATTTCTTTAATGCTTTGACCTTTTCTTCAAACGGCACGCGGGGGTTCTCGAAATAGCCGCGGAGTCTCAGGGACGAGTGGATGGATGACTCAACCAGCTCCAGGTCGTTGAATACGGGGTCCAGGTCTTGCCCGGTCAATTGATCTTCAGTTCTGCTTGCCGGCTTTTTCAAGCTCTTTCTCCACTTCCTTCACGGCTTCATCCAGCAATGCCCGATGTGCCTGTTCATCCAGCGTCTTTTTGATCATGGATGTCGACAGCGCGACCACCATCTCGCCGACTTCCTTTTTGATATCGGCCATGATATTTTTCTTTTCCTGACTGATCTCCTGCATGGTCCGGTCAACGATCTTTCTCGATTCCTCGTTGGCGATCTCGATGATCTTTTTCTTCTCCTCATCCCCCAGCTTTGCCGCGTGTTCGACGATCCGGTGCGCTTCTTTCTTCGCCTCGTCAAGGTACACCTTGTGTTTTTGCTCCGACTCGCCAGCCTGGCGTTTCAGGTCCTCGGCAGTCTTCAAACCCTCCTCGATCTTCTGCGAACGGTCCTTGAATAGTTTCAGTATCGGTTTGTACAGGAACCGGTGGAGAATGAAGAGCAGGATCAGAAAGTTGACGATCTGCGCGATCAGCAGCAGGGGGTTGATGCCTAACTTGCCCAGTGCTTCCATGACCGGATCACAAGAATTTGAGGATCAACGCGACGACCAACGCGTAGATCGCGATCGCCTCGGCGAACGCCAGACCCAGAATGAACAGTGTTTGTATCTTGCCGGCGGCTTCGGGATTGCGGCCCACCGCCTCGGTGGCCTTGGCGCCGATAAGCCCTATGCCGATGCCCGGACCGATCGCGCCCAGTCCGATCGCCAGCGCCGCTGCGATTGTTTTCAATGCGCCTTGTTCCATTTTGCCTCCTTACATGAATTACCCATCATTAAATTAAAAAACTAATGTTCCTCTTCGGTTACCGCGATCTTGATAAAGAAAAGCGTCAACAATGCGAATATTATCGCCTGGATAAGGCCGACAAATATCTCCAGAAACATGAACGGCAGGGGAATGATGAACGGGATCAGGAAAAACATGACGGCCAGGAGCACTTCGCCGGCAAAAATATTTCCGAAAAGACGGAAAGAGAATGATATGATCTTGGCGATCTCGGCGATGAATTCCAGGACGCCGACGAAGAACATGATCGGGTTCTTCAGTTTGATGAATCGCTTCAAGAAACCGATCACGCCGAGCTCCCGGATGCTGAAGACCTGCGTAAAACCCACTGATATCAGTGCCAGCGCGATCGTCGTGTTCAGATCGGCCGAAGCGCCGCGCAGCAAGGGCACGAAGACGGTCTGTTCTCCTTCGTGGCGGAAAAACCCGATCGAGCCGACGCCAGGCAGGAGGCCCAGCCAGTTTATTATCAGGACGAACAGAAAGATCGTGACGATCAGAGGAAAGAACCGCTGCGCTTTTTTTTCGCTTTCAAAAACATCGACGACCATGTTATAGAACATTTCGAGCACGTATTCAAAAACGTTCTGGATGCCTGTGGGAACGATATTTTTCTTGATCCGGATGAGCACGACCGCGATGATGAACAGCACGATGGTTATCCAGGTCACGAGAATGGAGTTGGTTACGGGGAAAGGACCGATATAGAACAGGGTCTCCGCGGCAATCGATACGTGCATAGGCGATTATACTTATAATGGCATAAAAATCAAGTGTGCTCCTTGCTTCTTGTACTTAATTTTATATAATAAATCCATATGGACGACGCTGACCTGACCTATGATCAGATCATAAAGCAGTTCTTTAAATGGGCTAAAAGCGAAACTAATATCCGATGCTGCGCCATCATTGGTTCGCGCGCGCGTTCCAAGGACCACCCGGCAGACCAGTGGGCAGACCTTGATTTTATCATCTTCGCCGACAACCCTCAAGGATATATTTTCCCGGGTTTGTGGGTCGAGAAATTCGGCAAGGTTTTGCTGACATTCGTCGAACGCGCTTCCGGAGGGACCTACTGGGAACGTCAGGTCATGTACGAGGGCGGCCTGGAGGTTGATTTTACTTTCTTCCCCTTAGAATCGATCAGCAATATCCTGGATGGAACGGCTCCTCAGGATATGTATGATATCATGACCCGGGGCGTGAAGATCCTGTTCGACAAGGACGGCCTGATCGAAACCTACGTGAAGTCGGGCATCAAGAAGATCTTTTATAAAGCGCCGCCAAAAGAGGAATTCCTCGGCTGCGTCCACAACTTTCTGTTTCGCTCGGTCTGGGTCGCCAAGCATCTGCGCCGCGGCGAAACATGGCGGGCAAAGTCATGCTGTGACTGCCACATGAAAGACCTGCTGGTCACCATGCTGGAATGGCACGCCCGGGTCAAGAAAGGCAAAAGACATGACACCTGGACAACCGGACGGTTTTTAGAAGAATGGGCGGATCCCAAAGCCGTGAAAGAACTTTCCGAAATCTATGCGCACTATAATGAGACCGATATCTGGCGCGGCCTGGTCAACACCATGGAATTGTTCCGGTGGGTGGCAATGGAAACGGCGCAAGGGTTCGGGTATAAGTACCCTCAGGACGCGGACAAATACGCGGCTGCGCTGGTGCTGCAACTGGAGTTGGAACGTTAACGGCGTTAGAATTTAAAATACCAAATTCCAATCCGCCACACAATATGGCGGACAAATGAATGTCAAATGCCAAATTACATATTAGCCCGTATCCTATTTGACAAGATAAAATTTCCATATATAATCATTTCATGAGGAAATCGAGCAAATCACATAAAAAAGTGAAAGAACCAACCATTACCTACGAAAAGAATAATGCCGTAAGAATATATAACTTCACCGTCATCTTTGAGAAAGAGGAGGATGGCGGCTATCACGTTTTTTGCCCTGTTCTGCCAGGCTGTCATTCACAGGGCGAAACCTACGATGAGGCTACTAAAAACATCAAGGAAGCCGTAAAACTTTATCTTAAAAGTCTAAAAGCGCATCACGAACCAATCCCTGACGAGGACATCACAATAAACCCTATAAAGATAACTGTATGAGTCCCAAACTACCCGGCATGATGTTATAATTCACTTTCATAATAATAGAGACAGACATCATGAAGATCATTGATCTGGATGAGCAGAATAAAAAATTATATTTTGTCTGCCTTGAGGACTGGTCCGAAGAAATAAAGGAAGCCGGCGATCACAAGGCGCAATGGTATAAGAAAATGAAGGACAAGGGTGTATGTGTAAAGTTCGCGACCGATGACAACGGCGTGATCGGCGGCATGATCCAATACCTGCCCGGTGAAAATCATTTTGTTCAAGGCAAAGATCTGTACTTCATCGCCTGCATCCACGTGCACGGCTACAAACAGGGACGGGGTAATTTTCAGAAAAAAGGCATGGGCAAAGCCCTGCTTACAGCCGCGGAACAGGACGCGCGTTCATTGGGCGCAAAAGGGATCGCGGCCTGGGGCGTTATCCTGCCATTCTGGATGAAAGCTTCGTGGTTCAAGAAGCACGGATACAAACAGGTTGACCGCGACGGCATATCAGCTTTGCTCTGGAAACCGTTCACACCTGACGCCCGGCCGCCAAAATGGAACCGGCAAAAGAAAAAACCCGGTTGCACTGATAAAACAAGGGTCTGCGTGACCGCGTTCAAGAACGGCTGGTGCCCGGCGCAGAACATGGTCTTTGAGCGGGCCCGGCGCGCCGCTTTAGAGTTCGGCGAAAAAGTGAAGTTCGAGACGATCGACACGCTGGACTCGAAAAACTTTAATGAATGGGGCATAACCGACGCGCTTTACATCGACGGCAAGAAGGTCCGCACCGGTCCGCCGCCGTCGTTTGAAAAGATCAAAGGGATGATAGAAAAAAAGGTTAAAAAGTTAAAATAAAAATTCTAAATATCAAATTTTAAATTACAAATGAATATCAAATGACAAATTTCCAAATTCCTATTCGTCAATTCTGTCATTGCGAGCCCTCTTTGTGCGCAACTTTAAAAGACTAGATACTGGAGTCCCGAGGTACGAGGGGAAGCAATCTCATCTTTTTTGTGTTTCACTTCTTGACATTTGGAAAAAAATAAATAGAATAATGGCAATGCCGACCCACCTTAACAGGAGGCTGCATGCACGGATTTTGCCACATTGAGATCCCCACGACGGACGCAAAAAGATCCAAGGAATTTTACTATAAGATCTTCGGCTGGAAGATAGTCGAAGGCATGCCGGGTTATCTGATATTCTCGACCCCGGAAAAGAACAGCGGCGGGTTCACGACGGAAAGCAAGCCGAGCACCGATGGCGTGGTCCTTTACATCGAGGTCGCTGATATTGACCGGAATTTGAGGGAAGTCGAAGATGCTGGTGGCAAGATCGTGAAGGGAAAGACCCTTTTGCAGGACCAAAGCGGTAATTACGCGCTCTTTACCGACCCATCAGGCAATATCATGGGTCTGTGGAGCAACCGTTAGTTAGATAAAAAGAAAAAAACAATCCCCCTGCTTCCCCCTTTATAATAAATAAATAAAGGAGGATAAGAGGGGGATTTGCATTTTCTGATTACTGCGGATAGATCACGAACTTATCGTGCGCTTCCGTGATGTCGAAAAAAATGATCCCTTCGCTGCCGTCGGAAAAGCCGATCTTGAAAACATCATAGTATTTGGTGCTAACCCTTAGTTCTTCCTGTCCTTTTATCACAAAATCCTTTTTCTGCCCCACGCAGAGCCGCTTGATATAATCATATTCAGCCATTACGCTTTCCTGGTGCGTCCTTGCGCCCGTGATCGCGATCGCGTCCTGGATCGATCCGCCCGAGTGCTGGCTGTAACGCACCGTGCCCGGTCCTTTTAGGATGTTATTTCGTGAACACCATCGGCTGACCCGGAAGCGAAAACGTTCAGGGAGTCAGCGAATTTTTCCCGGTATTTTTCGGTGATACGTTTTTCAAATTCGACCATGCACTTCTTTTCTAGCAGGGTCACGACGCTGGCGCCGGGTCCGGTACCGGTCATCCTTGAACCATATACGCCCTCGATTGTCCCGGCGGTATCTGTCAGGAAATCGAGTTCCGGCGTGCTCACCTCGTACAGGTTCTTGAGTGAACGGTGGGATTCGTTCATGAGCTTTCCCAGCTCCCTGAACCTTTTTTTTCGTAAGAATTCCTGGGCTTGCAGAACCCTTATGTTCTCGTATATCACGTGACTGCAGCGTTTCATGATCTTCTCGGGAAGGTGGTACTTGAGCGTTTCGAACTGCTCGACGCTGATGTCGCGCAGTTTCCGGATGAACCCGACGTAATTGATGAGCTGCCTGACGCCCTCCTCGCATTCGCTGCGCCGGGCATTATACACGGGATCGGTAAGATCGTTTTTCACGGCGGGGCAACAGATCGCGAGTGATACATCCGGATCTTCAAACGCGATGAGCTCGTGCTTCAGGCTCCGGCAGTCCAGAAAAACCGCCTTTCCTTTATTGCCGTGCGCGATCGCGAATTGATCCGTGATCCCGCGCTGCACTTTTAGAAATTCGTTCTCGGCATACGCGCACACTAAAGCGAGCGTGTTCAGGTCAAGACTTTGATGGAGAGATACCGCGAGCGCCATAGCCGCTATGGTTTCAAACGCGGCTGGTGACGCAAGGCTGTTTTCTGACGGGATATCACTTTCAAAAGTAAGGTCAAAACCGGACAGGGCAATGCCCTTTTTCCCCAATGCCCAGGCAATGCCAAGCGGGCGATTAGCCCATCCTTGTTCAGACCGGTTCGCAATGCTTTCGACCGGACATTCGCAAGCCGCGTCATGATTGATAGAATACAGGCGCAATAGTGCCTTATCGTTCGGCTGTATGCCGGCGATCACGGAACGGTCAATGCAACAAGACAGCACGAACCCGCCGTTGTAGTCCATATGGTCGCCCAGCAGGTTCACCTGACCGGGCGATTCGAAAAACCGCACGATATGGGCTGATGAAAACCGCTTTTGGAATTCTTCCCGCACGCGCGCGACGCGGTGTTCAGCTCCCATAGATCAACCTTTCAAGCGTACTGCCCAGTGCTTCGATGGCCCGGCTCACGGCCGGGGAAAGGGGCGCGTTGGGATCAACGGTTTTTGGTTCAATGCCGATGACCATGGCCTTACCCCCGATCGTTTCTTCAAGGAAACGGACCAGCATAGAAAGCGGCATACGGTGCGTGGATACATCGCCGTCGGCGATCGACCGGGGATCGATGACATGGATCGCCCCGGCTTTTTTGCCAAAATAGCAGGCATCGATGATAACCATGTGGGTGGGCTTGAATTTCCTGATCACACCGGTATAATTCTCGGGAACTTCGCCGGCATTGATGACCGTGACGCCGGCTCGGCGTTTTTTCTTGAGCTGACGGCCGATCCGCTCGGCGCAGAGCGCGCCGGCCGCGTCATCGCCTTTCTGCATATTGCCGACCCCCAGGATCAAAAGCCGCGTCTTGTTTTTCAGAAATTTTCTAAGTTCGGACGACCAGGACATGATGCTTTGACTTTTTTACGCAAGGCTAAAGTCCCGCTGCGCAGGATCAGGACCTCGCCCTACGATAAAATCACCATTATGTATGTAGGGCAACCCTTCAGGTTTGCAAAAATGATTATCTACCATAGCGTTTATGAAAACAACATCTAAAATACTCTACGAAGGAGTTGTTTCGGTCTTGGGCTTAGGTACCGGCGCGGCTTTAGTATATACATATTCCATCTTCAGCTTGCGGCGGTCAAACACCGCCAGTTCGAATTCCTGATTCATGGTCATCGCGTTAAAGGGGCACGACTCCACGCATTGTTCGCAATGAACGCAGCGGTCATTATGGATCGTCATCTTGAATTTCTTTTCCGCCTCGGCCACCGGCACGATCTCGATCGCTTCGGCCGGGCAGTCAAGCTGGCAGATCTTGCAGGCGGTGCAGCGCGCCGGTATCAATATCGGCGTGCCTCGGAATCGCTTGGGCACGGCAAGTTTTTCGAATGGATATTTTACGGTCGCCGGTTTCTTGAAGATATGCCTGATCAATTCCGGCAGGAAAGGCAGTATCTTCACAGCAGGAATCCTTTGATGATAATGGTTATCAACAGCTGCAGGACTGCTAGGGGCGCCAGGTAATGCCATGAGAAATGGACCATCTGGTCGATCCTTATCCTTCCGGTCGCCGCCCGCAATGCCGCGAGCAGGAAGATCACGATAAGCGTCTTTATAATGAAATAAATGAACCCCCAGATCAAGCCGCCGGGAAAACCACCCATGAAAACCGCGGCGATCAGACCGGCGCCGACCACCATTTCAATATCGGACAGGAGCCTGAAGAATGCCAGTTTTTTGCCCGAATACTCGGTGAATGTCCCGCCGACGATCTCGGTCTCGGCATGGGGAATGTCGAACGGCACCCTTTCAAGCTTGGCCTGAAGGCAGATAAGCGCGATCACGAACCCCAGGATATTCGGCAGGAGCAGCAAGGGTCTTCCCTGGTAGAACTGGGCGATCTCGACGAGCCGCCACGATCCGGCCAGGATCGCGGGGCTCAAGACCGCCAGCATCAACGGGACCTCGTATCCGAACAGCATGGTGAGCACTCTGAACCCGCCGATCGTCGAGAAAAAGTTGCTGGAATGCCAGCCGGCAAGGAAGAAGATCAACGTCGGCAGGCTCAGCAGGTACACGACCACGATCAGGTCGCCGGGGAATGAATTAAAGGTCACCTTGCTGGCCTGGTAATGCCATAACGGAATGTACATGGCGGCCGTACAGACGATCGCGAGGGCGAAAACGGGCAGCGCCGAGAACATCCCCTTGTCGGCTTTTTCCGGTACGATATCTTCTTTGGCCATAAGTTTAATAAAATCAGCGATGGGCTGCAATAAACCGGAACGTCCGGTATGCAAGGGACCGATCCGGTTCTGCATCCGGGCATATATCTTGCGGTCGAACCACTCGGCGAATGTGGAATAAAAGAACAAAAATAGCAATCCCGGATAAACCAGCAGGTACAGAAGCGTTTTTACAACTGCCATACCGCGTCCTTTCGGCTGATCCCAACCTTCCTGTAATGCTCGACCGACCGTTTCCTCAGTTCGTCCATGGTCACGACGTGCGTCTCGCCCGAGCGCGCGTCGGTCATTTCCACCAGCCGCTCGGCGCAGCAGATGCAGGGATCGATGGCGGCAAAGATCAAGGGAATATCGGCAATATAACCGTTCTTCAGCATCACGAGCGTCGCCGGATAGTTCGCGAGCGTGGGCGCGCGCACCTTAAGCCGTTCGGGCTTATCCGTCCCGTTGCTCTTGATATAATGAATGTTCTCTCCGCGCGGTGCCTCGTACCGGCTCACGACCTCAGCTTCCTTGACCCTGCGGGGCGCCTTGACCCGGATCTCTCCGGCCGGCAGGTTCTTGAGCATGAATTCTATCATCTTGTAACACTCGAAGAGTTCTTTGACCCGAACGATCGTCCTGCCCAGCACGTCGCAGGTAGCGGCGGTACAAACTTCAAATGGCAATTCCGCGTAGGCGGCATAGGGGTCATCCTTGCGCACGTCCCTGGAGATATCGGATGCGCGCATCGTGGGACCGACCGCGCAGAGGTCGATCGCCTGCTGCTTGGACAGCACGCCGACGTTTGCCAGACGGGCGACGAATGTCGGCTCGTTGGTACCGATATTGGCGTAGTACCCGGTCCTTTTGATGAGCAGGTCAAGGGAATCGAGGATCTTTTTTCTTTGCACTTCGTCAATATCCCTGCGCACGCCGCCTAAAGCGTTCATCGCGTAGTGCACGCGGTTGCCGGAAATGATCTCCAGAATATCCATGACCACTTCGCGGTCGCGCCAGGTGTACATGAAAAAACTGTCGAACCCCGCCTCGTGACCGGCCACGCCCAACCACAACAGGTGGCTGTGGACCCTTTCCAGTTCCGCGATCAGGGTCCGGATATAAAGCCCGCGCTTGGGCGGTTCAATGCCCATGAGCTTCTCGACACCCTGGGCATAACAGGTCGTGTGCGAATGCGAGCAGATACCGCAGATCCGTTCCGTGAGATAAAGGTTATGGATAAATGTCTTTTGTTCGGCAAGCTTTTCAATGCCGCGGTGGTTATACCCCAGGCGCACGTCGGCGTCCTTGATGATCTCGCCTTCGAACGTCATGCGCAGGCTGATCGGCTCCTTAAGCGCCGGATGCTGCGGGCCGATCGGGACCTTAAATTCCGCCATCATCCACCCCCCGGTATCTTCTCGGGAGGCCGCTCGAATTTCCAGTCCTTGCGCAGCGGGTATACACCGGCCGGCCAGTTGTCGGGCAGCACCAGGGGACGCGGGTCAGGGATCTGCTCGACCACTATGCCGAACATGTCCTGCAACTCGCGTTCGTACAGGATCGCACCGGGTATGACGCCGGTGATCGTCGGGATATGGGGATAGTTGCGCGGTATGGTCGTCCGCACGGTCAAACATGTAAAAGGATTCGCCAGGTGATAAAGGATCTCGAACACTTCACCCTTGTCAATGCCCGTGATCGTCGATAAGTGCGCGAATTCAAGCTGGTCTTTCAGGTATTTCAGTCCATCGATCAGGTTCGTCGCATCCACGCTGACAAAGATCCGGCGCGGCGCCGGGTTGGCGATCTCACCGATCTTCCCGCCAAGGTCTTTTTGAACCCTGGATACGATCTCATTGTCCGTCATACATTATCCTTGTCATAATGAACCTAACAATTTGGCCACGCCGTCAATGACCGCGTCGGGCCGCACCGGGCATCCCGGGATATAGGCGTTGACCGGTATAATCTGGTCAATGCCGCCCAGCATGCTGTACGCGCCCCGGTACACGCACCCGGAACATGCGCATGCGCCCACGGCCACGACGAACTTCGGATCCGGCGTCTGCTCGTAGATCCTGATCACCCGGTCCCTGGTCTGAAGCGTCGCCGGCCCCGTGGCGATAATAACGTCGGCATGACGCGGCGTGGCTTTGAGAAGCACGCCGAACCGTTCCAGGTCGAACCGCGGCATCAAAGCCGCGAGGATCTCGATATCGCACGCGTTGCAGGCGCCCGTGTTCAAATGCAGGATCCAGGGCGATTTAATCCGTGACCAGCGCACTAATCTTTGCAGCATCTTAACTCCTTGTGATCAACGCCAGAACCGAAAGGAAGATCATCCCCAGGTAGAACAGGCCGAAGATGACGATCGGGCCGGTCGGCAGCGTGGCCACGACCAGGGCGGCCACGTGCATCATGGTGAAGAACAGGGCGATGAAGAAGAACAGCCGGTAACCGAACTGCACCTTCACACCCGGGACATCCTCGCCGCACGCGTACGAGGTCAGCTTACCGCCGACATTTTTCAGTTTCGGCGCCATGAGGCTGCCGATATAGTAAAGCAGGTAAAAGAACAGCAGGAAAACGACAAACGCGACCGGCGGGGAAATGAGAAATTCAATGGCGCTCTGGATCATGCATTATCCTTTCAGTTTTGTCAGTTTCCTGATATCAAGACTGCCCGTATGCTTGTAGATATTGATGATGATCGCCAGCGCGGTCGCCACGACGCTCACCTCCACGACAATGAAGGTGATGGCGAGGCTCTGCGCGAACAGGACGCTCTGTCTTGCCCAGCCGGTCGCCATCAGCGCCAGCGTGATGCCCTTGGCGATCACCTCGATGCCGATGAAAAGCTTGATCAGATTCTTCATGGTGAGCAGGCAATAGATGCCGATGAACAGCAGCACGGCCACGAAGCTCATATCCAGGTACCAGGCGCTATTCATCTTTCCTCCCCGACTTCCGGAAGAGCGCGAGGACGGAAAAAACGCCGGCAAATATGACGCCGATCTGCGCGACCAGGTCGAACGTCCGCTGGTACCAGAAAACGTCCCCGAACGTCCGCTGCTCGGCGGCACCCGGGATACTGATCAATCTGCCAATTAGCGATCTCATGACCAAAAAGTCGACGATCAGGAAAGCGGCAAAAAACAGCGGGAAAATGATCACCGGCAGCTTGCTTTCCTTCACGTCGCCGGAGTCCTTGGTGAGCGCGATCGTGGAAACGAACAGCACCGTGATCAGACCGGCGACCACTGAGATCTCGAAGACGCCGATGTACGGTGCGTTGAAAGTGAAAAATACGACGGCCAGGAAAATACTGGCCACGGCCAGGCTGATCGCGGCTTTGAGTAGGTCCCTCAGCAAGACCGCAACGACGGAAAAGACCACCAGGCCGGCAAGCAGTGCGATATGCATCATCGTCTCCTAAAACCCCATCCCGTGCAGGGCATTGATGATCCCCGCGCTCAAAACCGCGGCCGCGGGCTGGATCCAGGTTTTCATCACCAGCGGGAAGAAGACCCCGATCGCGATGCACAGCAACCCCAGGATCACGGTCGAGAACGTCATCCAGAACGGGGCTTCCTTGACATTCTGCCAGGTTTCGTTGAGCTTGCCGAAGAACGCGCGGCGCTGGATCAGCAGGTAATACCATAATGTCAGGATGCCTGCCAGGACCGCGATCACCGCGAATCCGTACTGCCGTGCCTCGACCAGCGCGATGACGATAATAAGCTTGGACCAGAACCCTCCCAGGGGCGGCACGCCGGCAATGCTCAGCGAGCCGATGACGGTCGTGGCTGCGGTAAAGGGCATGCGTTTCCCCAGGCCGCCCATGGCGTCCAGCGCCCTGGTGCCGGTGGCTTGCTGGACCGACCCCGAATTCAAGAACAACAATGACTTGGCGACCGCGTGGTTGAGCACGTGGAACAACGCGCCCAGGATCCCGAGCGGCGTCCCCAGGCCAAGCCCCAGGACGATGTAGCCGATCTGACTGATCGAAGAGTAAGCGAGCATGCGCTTGAGATCGTTCTGCCCCAGGGCGAGCAGGGCGCCGGCAAGGATCGAAATCGTTCCGAGGTACAGCATTACCTGGGACAATGCCGCATTGAAACCGAACACGTTAAAGAATATCCTGGTCATTGCATATATCCCGGAGACCTTGATGAGCAGGCCGGACAGCATCGCCGAGATCGGCGCGGGCGCCGAAGGATGCGCGTCGGGCAGCCACGCGTGGAACGGCACGATCGCCGCTTTCAGGCCGAACCCAGCGAGGAAAAGCGCCGTGCAGAACCCAACCGCGTATTTAGCCTTCAGGTCCGCAAACCCCGCCGCGACGCCGCTGATGTCGACCCGGCCGGTGAAACCGAAGATGACCGCGATCGAGACCAGGATAAAAGCCGAGGTGACCGAAGAAAGCATTAGGTACTTGAACGATGCCTCGAGTTCGTCATGACCTAAGCCGAAAGCGACCAGCCCGTAAGAGGCGACCGCCGCGACCTCCAGGAAAAGGTAGATGGTGAAAAGGTCGTTGGTCAGCACCAGCCCGTTCATGCCGGCGATCATAATAAGGAGGAGCGCGTAATAATTCGCCTTGGCGCCGTAATGCTCCATGTAATCAATGGAGAACAGCGTCACGCACAAGCTCACCAGAGCAATGGTCACGATCATGAAAAGGCTGAACGCGTCAAGCGCCAGGACGATATTGACCGGCTGGTCCATAAAGAATATGCGGTGCACCGCGGAACCCGCGGCCACCAGCTGCCGGCCCGATGTCAGCGCGTAGCCGAGGAGAAAGACCATGGTCAGGTTCGCGAGCAGGTCCGGCAGGAACCGGCGCGATATCTTGCCGATCAGCGGCAGCAAGCTGGCAACCACCAATGGCACCACGATAAATAAAACGATCATTCTGGTCTCCCCATTTTCATCTCAGCAGGGCGCTGATCGCCCACACGATCGCGACCAGGCCGGCAATGCACCACGCCAGGTAGTTCGCGTAGTGGCCGTTGTGCGCGTACTGCAGGAGCCGGGTGAAGACCTGGCCCGTAAAAGTGACGATCTTTTCAAGGAAATAATCGAACGTCCGGTCAAGGCTGTAATACAGCCCTTTTGCCAGCAGGCGCAGGAATTTGACGCCCTGTTCATAGATATCGAAGACGCGGGCTTCAGACCAGTCATACAGTGTTTTCAACACGGGCAGCTTGTGGATCGGTTCCGAGGCCAGGTACGCCTTTTTTCCGCCCCGGTTCCAGCCGTAGAAATGCAGCCCGAGCGCGATCAGGAGGCATCCCATCGAGATAAGGGCGATCGGGGACGCCAGGCTGAGTGCATGCGATGAAAATTCAATATGCTCTCCCGCGCTCACGTGGCCTTCAAGGATCGGTTGGATGAAAAGTTTGAGCGGCAGGGCGTTGTATACGCCAAAGAGAATGGACAGTACAGCCAGGATCAGGATCGGAATCAGGTACGGGCTTTCGCTCTCTTTCACTTCCTTTATTTCGCTCGACCGAGGCCCCAGGAAAATCGAGTGCCCGGCTTTAAGGAACGACGCGAAAGTGAAGATCGCGCCGACCCATGCCGCGATGGTGAAAATCTTGAAACCGGTCTCAAAGGAACCGTGGAAGATCATCTCTTTCGAGACGAACCCGTTGAGCGGCCAGATCCCGGAGATCGCCGCGGCGAGCACGAGGTAGCCGATGGCCGTGATGGGCATGTCCTGGCGCAGACCGCCGAGCTTTTTCATTTCCGTGGTCCCGGTCCGATGCTCGACCGAACCGGCGCACATGAACAGACCGCTCTTGTATATGGCATTGTTAAGCATGTGGAAGATGCCGCCGGCGATACCGATCGGTATGCCGGTACCCACGCCGAGCACCATGTAACCGAACTGGCTGATCGCGTGGAACGACAGCAATTTCTTGAAATCTTTCTGGATCAACGCCATGAGCACGGCCAAGACAATGGTCACGGCGCCGATCGTCATCATCACGACGCACAGGGCACTGTTCGCCTTAAGCACGAAGAAATCGAGCGAGACGCGTGTCAGCAGGTAAATGCCCAATAGTTTTTCCAGCGCGCCGGGCAGGAACGCCATGACCGTCACGGGCGCGTCCAGCGCGGCGTCGGGGATCCAGGTATGGAACGGCATGGACCCGCCCTTGCCCAGGGCGCCGATCATCATCAGGATAAAACTCGCGGCGGCTAGGCCGACGGGCTCGATATGAAGCTGTGACATCCTGACGGTCCGGGTAAGGTACCAGAGGATTGAAACACCCAAGATCAGGCAAAAATCGGTCAACCCCACGATGATGAAACTCTTCACGGCGGTCTTGTACGCCTCCTTGCCGCCGAGCGTGATCAGACCGTACAAGGTCACGAGCAGGCCTTCCCAGAAAAATATGAGGACAATGAAATTATCGGCTAGGACCGCGCCGTTGGCCAGGGCCGCGGTGAGGAAAAGATAAGTGTAATATTCGCGGATCCGCGCGTGGCCCGCCATTTTCAACGACGAATAGACCGTGACCAGCAACAGAAAGCTGTTGATCGCGAGCAGGATAAAGCTGCTGAAATGATAAAGCCGCAGGTCAAAACCGATCCCGTCGTCCACCCAGGGAACCGTGAACTCCAGGTCTTTTACCTTGAACAGCACGCAGGCGACATAAAAGACCACGAGTGCGCCCACGATCGTCAGGACTTCCCGCACCAGTTTCACGTTCCTGGGGATTAAAAAGACCAGCAGCGCCACGGCCGCGGGGATCAGAATCGGTAGCAGTAATGAACTCTCGCTCATTGCACCCACCTCAGTATCTGAATGGTCGCCATCGACACGATCTTCATTGGATACGCGATGAAGATGCCGGCCAGCAGTGACAGCACGGCGAGGGTCACGACGACGAACAGCATGGAATTGGTTCCTTCCTTATTATTACCAATGCCCGGCTTCGGCTCACCCAGGAATATACCATGGAAGAGCCGGAAAAGGTAGAACATGGTCATGACCGCGGTGAACAATGCCAGCGCCGCGATCGGGATCTTATGGGCGTCGACCGTCCCCATGATGACCATGAGTTTGGAGAAAAATCCGCCGAACGGCGGGATCCCGATAACGGATAATGCGCAGAAAATAAAAGCGGTCGCGGTCAAAGGCATGGCTTTGATCAGACCGCCGAGTTCCCGGATATCGCGCTTGTGGGCCGTATGCTCAACGACGCCCGCGCACAGGAACAGACCGGCCTTGGCCAGGCCGTGCATGAGCAAGAACGCCAGTGCGCCGCTGACTCCGAGCTGGTTATTGCACGACAGCCCCAGGAAAATATAGCCCAGCTGGCTCACGGTCGAATAGGCGAGGATCCTTTTCATATCGTGCTCCACGATCGCCGCGCCCGCCGCCACCAAACTCGAGATCGCGACGATCCACGGGATCGCCTGCAGCCATCCGGCCGGCAGCTGGAATGTGTAGCAGAAGAGCCGGGCATAGGCGTACACGCCGATCTTTACCAGCACGGCGGCGTGCAGCAGCGACGTGACGGTCGAGGGCGCGATACCGGCATCGGGCAGCCAGGTATGCAAGGGCACGCTGGCCGATTTCGAGAACATCCCGATGAGGATGCAAAGCACGGCAATCCCCGGGATCGCGACCCCGCGCATGAGCGTAAGGTCAAAGGTCTTGGTCTGGCTGTAGATCAGAATAAAACCCAGCAGCATGACGACTGCGCCGAAGAAGGTCACAAGGAATGACTTGTCGGCCTTGATGATGTGTTCTTTCAAACGGTAAAAACCGATCAGACGCCAGCTGCAGATGGCGGTTATTTCCCAGAACAGGTACATGAAGACTAAATTGGCCGAGAATACGAGCCCCATCATCGCGCCGACGAACAATAGGACCATCAGATAGTATTCGTTCTGGGCATCGTCATGGCTCACGTAGCCGATGGAATAGATCACGATCAGGGCGCCGATCGAAGACGAAACGATCGACATTAAAATGGCCAGGGAATCAATGATGATCGTGAAATCCAGGCCCAGGACCAATGACCGGTGGATGACCAGCTCGCCGCCGCTGAGCGCGAACGGGATCAGCAGCAGCGGGAAGAGCGCCGTCGCCAGCGCGATCAGGACCGACCACAGGGACCGGAATGATTTTGATATCAATGAAGCGAAGGGGATGGTAAGCGAGCCGATGATGGGGACGAATATTGTTAACAGGGTTAGTGTTTCAATGTTCATAAATCAGTATTTATTATAATCAGCCATTAAAGAATGTCAATACAAAAAACAGCTGAGCGACTGCTCATTGACACGGCTGTAAAAAGTAATATAATGTTTCCCTTTGTAAACCAGGGATATGATGATAAACCGATCTATGGAACGCAAGTAAGATGCCGATAATCGAGATCCTTAAACGGA
Source organism: bacterium (assembly GCA_036382775.1). Classification (NCBI taxonomy): domain Bacteria; species bacterium. The sequence continues at coordinate 71,903 of DASVHD010000029.1, forward strand.
TCATGGTTCAGCGCCGGCTCGTCTATCACTTTTTTTCCGGGCTCATGTTCCTGGCGTTGAGCGTCACGTTGTTCTTCTGGTCGGGCCGGCTCGTGACTTTTTTCAATGTCCGGCTGTTCAGCATCCTTTTGTTCGCTTACGCCGTGTACCGATTCATCGTGTTTACCTGGCTCCTCCGCAAGGAACTGCGCGATCCCGGCAATGGTAACGGGCCTTAACGCCGGGCATAGGACAGGACGACCCTTGACTTTTAATATAAAAAATATATAATTACGATGGAATTATTTTCATGAGATCATCTTTCAGTACTATCTCACGAACCGGGTCGCGCCGCGGTCTTCTGGCGGCATTTATCGCGGTATTATGCGCCTTAAGTGTCACCTGCAGCGAAACCAAGGAATCCGCGGTCGCCGGATACATCACCGTCAAGGGCGAGGAAGAGCTCTTGCCCATGATGATGGACGAGGCGTACGCGTTCATGGACCTCTACGCAAAAGCGAAGATCCTGGTCCTGGACGGCGGGTCCAACTATGCGCTGATGTCCATTTTCATTGACTCGGCGCAGATCGCTTATACCACGCGCGCCATCACGGCCGACGAAATGGACCGCGCCAAGAAGGGCATGTTCGTTGTTAATGAATACAAGATCGCCAAGGACGGCATTGCGATCGTGGTTAACCCGGTGAACCCGATAAGCAACTTGACAATCGACCAGGTAAAAAAGATCTTTACCGGCAAGATCACCAACTGGTCAGCGGTCAAGGGACCGAACTGGCCGGTTCGTGTATGCATCTGGAACGAAACCGCCGGAACATTCAATTATTTCCAGGACAGCATACTGGGCGGCGAAAGTTATGCACGGCAAAGCCGGCGTTTCGAATACACGGAGGCGCTCGTACGCGCGATGTATGAGGAAAAAGGCGCGGTCAGCATGATCTCAATGGCGCGATTGTACCGGACCTGGAGCCCGCTGATCGAAGAAACAAGGCTCAAGGCACTGGCGATCCGCCGCGATGCCAAGTCCGACCCAGTCCTTCCCGACGAGTATACTGTGCACGACGGGACATACCCGTTCAGCCGTTTCGTGTATCTGTATACGGCCAATGAACCCAAAGGGCTTGCTTCCGGCTTTATCACATATATTATAGCCAATCCGGGCCAGAGAACTATCGCCGCCAATGGATTGGTGCCGATAACCATTCCTGTCAAATACGACACGGGTGACAGCCTATGACCTTGAAAATCAACGAAATTTCACGGCAATTTAAAGAAAAACATGGAATATTTAATACGTTTTCTTTGTATTATATTATAGCTATTGATTGGAGGCTTAAATGAAAAGAACCGCTTTAGCCGTTGTCCTGCTTTTGGGCTTCGGCTGTTCCGTGTCCGTGGATAAGCTAGTAAAACACGGCATCGCGCTCAGAGATTCCGGCAAATACGAAGAAGCCATCAGCCAGTTCCAGGAAGCCCTGAAAGCAAAGCCAAAGCACGCGGAAGCGAATTTCGAAATGGGACTTACGCTGTACAAAAAATACGACTGCGGGAACGCGGTCCCTTACCTCCAGAATGCCTCCAAATACGGTTACAACGAACTCAAGGTCCACATCACCCTTGGTAATTCGTACCAGATGTGCGGCATGGGACAGGAGGCGATCATCGAGTACCAGCTAGCCCTGGAACTGCTGCCTAAAAACCCTGAGCTCCATACCCTGCTGGGCGACGCATACCTGCAGAGAAGCGGCAGCGCCGGGTTGGCGCAGAATGAGTACACCACGGCACTGGAACAGGACACCGCGTTCGTCCCGGCGATCGTGGGGATGGGCAACTATTACAAGTATCTCCGGCAGACCGACCAGGCGATCGCCCAGTACGAAAAAGCGAAAGTCATAAATCCCAGATACGCCCAAACATACATGCAGCTGGGCCTGGTGTGGATCGAAAAAAAGGAATATGACAAAGCGATCACCGAACTGGGTAAATACATAACCCTGGCGCCGCGCGATCCCAAGGGGTACTCCAAGATCGCCGAGATCTATGAACGCACCAAGGATTACGATAACGCCATCAAATACATGCAGTACGCTATCGCCTATGGAGATACCAGCACTAACGCGCTGCGGGTCATGAGTTTTCTGTACAACCGCTCCAAGCGGTTCCTGGAAAACAAGGAGGTCCTGAAGAAAATTCTGGACCGGGCACCCGATGACATGAACATCTGGATGGAGCTGGCAAAAATGTACGCGCTCACAAAAGATTCTGCCCAGCTTGCCATCGACGCCTATAACCGGGTCCTGGGCCTGGATCCGTCCAAGCTCTCGACCCTGTCGTTCACGCTTGGTCTTGCTTATTACCAGATCGCAAAATATGACTCGGCAGTCATAATGTTCACTAAAAAAATTGAGCTCGATTCCCTTGCCGCCGGAGCCTATATCAACCGGGCTCTTGCCTATATTCAGCTCAATAAATACGATAAGGCGCGGGCCGACCTGGAAAAAGGCATTAAGATCCAACCCAATCATACCCAGGCACATCTGTGGCTGGGCGGGATCTATGCCTATCAAAATCTCAAGGCCAAAGCCCGGGCCGAATTTAATAAAGTTCTGAAATTGGATCCCGGAAACAAGGATGCCAAAAAAGCATTGAGAGATCTCGCAGCAGTCGCGCGGCCACCGGTCGAAGATTACAATGATTACATTGACGATGAAATATACACGTCAGGCGATTCTCTGCAGCCATGATCGCAATGATGACCTTGGTGGTTGAAATGTGCGCTCGAACTGAAACCAATCCAAAAAGGAGGTAAGAATGTCTGGAGCTTTTGAAGGACTGCGCAATGCGCCAGTAGCCGCAAAATTAATCCTGTCACTCGGTATCCCCGCTGCACTGGCTATCGGTATCGGTATTGCTCTTGCGTTTGTTAAAAAAGTCGGATTGCTCACCTTGCTTCTCTACATCTGCAACCTGATCATTACATTTATCATCTTCCAGGTTCTGCCTGATTTTGTGCGCGCCGGCGGACCCCTGGTCGGTGCCTTGATCTTCGTCTTCATCCTCCTCATCACCTACATCGTGGAACGGTTCTTCACGCTCAGCCGGTCCAAAGGCAAAGGTTCAATGCAGGAATTCACCCGCAGTTACATGCATCACATCGGCGACAAGAGCTTTGACGCCGCGATCGTTGACTGCGATGCCCAGGGCGGTTCGGCGGCCACGATCCTCAAAGGCGCCATTCAGCAGGTGGTCCGCGGTTCGGGCGACAAAGCAGTCATCCTGAAGACACCGCTCGAAATACGGCGGATCTTTGAAGAAGCCGTGTCCCGTGAAACACCGCTTCTGGAAAGGAACCTTATTGCCATTACCACGATCGCGTCCATCGCGACCATGATCGGTCTTCTTGGTACGACGATCGGCATGATCCGCGCGTTCCAGGCCATGGCTCACGCCGGCGCCCCGGACGCGATCATGCTCGCCACCGGTATTTCGGAAGCGCTCTTTAACACTGCGGGCGGACTGGGCAACGCGATCATCGGTATCATCGCCAACAACTATTTTGTCAACCGTGTCGACCGGTTCACCTACGAGATCAATGAATTGGTCTACGATACCGTTGATGTTTTTGAAAGGATGTCCGAGAAAAAGTAATGGTGGAGGCCAATCATGGCAATACGTAAGAAAAGACTGCGCGTCAACATCGGCATCGACATGACACCAATGGTGGATATCGGCTTTTTGCTGGTCATATTCTTCATGAGCACATATCACGCCCGCCCGCCGGAAACAGTTACCGTTGACCTCCCACTATCACGTTCGCCTTTCAAAGTGCCTGAATCCGATGTTATGATCATAACCATACTACCGCCCTTCAGGGCGATCTCGCTGTCGGACAGCGTCAATCCCACGGATTTCGTTTCTTCGGTCTCGCGCTACCAGCTGCCTGAAGACCAGGGCGGCAGAGGGTTGAAGCGAACCCAGGCGATCGAAGAAGCCGCCCATGAGATGAAAACGCTGGAAAAGATCCAGGCGGCGCTGGCTGAGGCGGCAACCCTCACCGAGGATCAACGCAAGGCGCGTGCCGATAGCCTGATGGTATGGTGGAACCTGGGTCGCGAATCGTCGCAACCCATAAACTTGGACGTTCTCCCGATCGCGATCGTGGACGAACGTATTCGCAATCCGCGGTTAAGGCTCATCATCAAAGCCGACCAGAAGGTCGAATCCGGCGTGATCTTAAGGCTCATGGACATGCTCCAGGACCCGCGCGTCAACATGCTGCGTTTCAGCCTGATGACCATGCTCGAAGCGAGCGGTGCCGAGATGTTCGTCGCCAAGGAGAAAAAAGGAGGCTAACATGTCGCAAGTTGAAGGCGCTTCCCGAGGCGGGAAAAAACGAAGAGGGCGCATTATCAACGACCTGACGCCCATGGTCGACATCGCCTTCCTCCTGGTGATCTTCTTCATGACGACGACGGTGTTCAGGGAACCGCAGGCGATCGAGGTATCGCTGCCACCCAAAGGCACGGTGCCCACGGCGCAATCGAACGTTATCATCCTTTACATCGATTCCCTGGGTGAAACCAGCCGGCAGCTATCGGACTCGACACCGGTGCCTATCGCCATGGATTCGATCAAGCCGTACCTGCTCGCGGAAGAACGCAAGAACGTGGAAAAACAGTACATGGGTAAGGAATTCCTGCAGCAGTACGATCAACTGAAACCCGGCCGGTTACGCGACAGTCTGGAACGGTTCATCAAGAAAAGAGTATCCAAGCTTGTTGTGCTCATCGATGTCCATCAAAAATCCTTTTACCAGCAGATGGTCAGGGTGATGGACCAGGTGCAGCAGGCAAAGATGGCTCGTTTCAGTATTGTTCCCCATATTGAAGAGATCCCAACCACGAAACCGAAGGGAGGTAAGTAATCATGAACCCCATAACTGCTCAAATCGCATTACCTTCTTTGGGTAAAAGAAGCCCGATCCTGACGTTCTACCAGCGGAACCTGAAGTTGGCTTATTACCTGACCAACTTCGGACTCCTGGCTTTGATCCTCTTGATCTTTGGTTACATCAGGTATCAGGCATGGCGTCTCGAGGAGTTTAAGAGGAAAGGCATGACTGACTCCGGCAAGAAGATCATCTCCCTGACCTATGCGCAGCTCGGTCCGCCGCCGTCCATTCAGGGCGCCGACGCGGCCGGCGCGCCGCAGGCAGCTGCCGGCGCACGGCCAGCAGCTCCGGTCGTCGGCGTGCCCAAACCGGTGCCTGATGCAGAGGCGGTGATGGAAACATCGCCGGATCAATCCATGATATCCGGCACCAGCGCACTCGATGCGGGAACCGGCGGGGAAAGCGGCATGGCAACCGAGATCAAGGTCGATGAAGGCATCCCGGACATCAACGCCTACGTGCCGGTCGATATCCCGCCCAAGGCTATTGTCCAAAGGCGGCCGATCTATCCGGAGATCGCCAAGAAGGTAGGAATGGAAGGCACGGTCTTCGTCAAAATGCTCCTTGATCTTGACGGGACGATAATGCGCGTCGTGATCCTGAAAAGCTCCGGTTTCCCTCAGCTCGATACCGCGGCCGTGGTTTGCGTGTCCGACTGGAAATTCTCGCCGGCGATACAGAACAAAAAGCCGGTCCGGGTATGGCTGGGCGCGCCGGTTAAGTTCAAACTCGAGTAGCCAGGATACCGAAGCTACCGCACGCGAACGGCTAACGATAAAAAAGACGCCGGCAGCAAGGAAGTAAAGCTGTCGGCGTCTTTACTTTTGACCAATATAACACTCTTAATCGGTAACGCGACTGTTAGTCGGCGTCTTGACTTTTAATCATTTTCATATATAATATCCCATGGCAATCAAAAAACGTTCAAAGAGTGTCCTTAAGAATATCAGGCAGGCGCGCCGCCGGCACGCGGCCAATACTGCGAAGAAGCAGAAGTTGAGACTTTCGGTCAAGAAGTTAAAAAAAGCAAAATCCAAGACCGAAGCAATGAAATTGTACCGGCCGCTTCAATCGCAGATCGACAAGTTGGTGCAGGACAGCATCATCAATAAAAAGACCGCCGGCCGGATGAAATCTAAACTTTTAAGGGCGATCCAGGCGCCGACTAAGAAATAAGTATCAATATTAAATATGAAACCTCTCCCCTTGTGGGAGAGGACATAGGTGAGGGGGAATTTTATCATATGAATAACACCCTCCCCCTTACTCCCTCCCATCAAGGGAGGGGAAGCATTTAAGGCTGCCGCCTGAAACGCCCTGTGCATCCGCTGATCGACCAGGATAAGCAAGGACTGGCAAAAAAATACAAGCGGGCGAACCTCAAGATCAGTATCCCCTCGCAGATCGTTTCCGCATGTTTCCTGTTCGTACTCCTGTATTTCAACATATCCAGGGATCTCGTCGCTCGGCTCGCAGTTTTGGTATCCAGCCGTTTTGTCCTGGCATTGGTGTATTTTGCATTCTTCTATATCGCCTACACGATCTTGTCGTTTCCCTTCAGTTATCTTTCCGAGCATGCGACAGAACATAAATACGGGTTTTCTACCCAGAACTTCGCGCAGTGGTTGACCGACTACATTAAATCCCTGTTGGTCGGGCTGCTGCTGGGAACTTTGGTATTCGAGACGGTCTACGTCGTCACCTATCATACGCCGCTGCTCTGGTGGCTCTGGCTCTCCTTGATCATGATCCTTTTCAGCGTCATCCTCGCGAACCTGTTCCCGGTCGTACTCCTCCCGCTCTTTTACAAAACAACCGCGATCGAGAACGAATCGCTAAAAGAACGGATCACCGCTCTCTGTGATCAGGCATCGGTGAAATTAAAGGGTATCTACAGTATAAACCTGAGCAGCAAATCCACTAAGGCGAATGCGGCCGTGGTCGGCCTGGGCAACACCAAAAGGATCTTGATCGGCGATACGCTCATGCAGAAGTACACCGAGAATGAGGTCGTCGCCACCGTTGCCCATGAAATCACTCACTATAGAGAATCTCACATCTGGTGGCTGATCCTGTGGCAGGCGCTGATCTCGATCGGCATGTTCTTTGTATTTTCACGCATCTATCCATACGTATACCGTTGGGCTGGATTCGGTGACGTTTCCGAGATCGCCGCCTTTCCGCTGTTCGCGGTGATATTCGTGGTGCTTTCAGCCGCGGTCAAACCACTGGGTTCGGGGATCTCGCGATATTACGAAAGACGCAGCGATCTGGGCGCGCTCGTTTTGACCAGGAACGCGGACGCGTTCATCAGCCTCATGGCGAAATTCTGCAACGAGCAGCTGATCATTGCCTACCCGAACCGCCTGGTGGAATGGTACAAGTATTCACACCCGTCGCCGGGCCGGCGGATCGGATTCGCCGAGAATTGGAAGACCACGAACACGCTATAAATTGCGCGATGCATTTTTTTCCAAATCTGAATGGGGGCAGGCGTTAACTGTTAACCATATACTTGACTATGACTATTTTTTGTATATACTGATCCGTGGCAAAAAGACCGCGTCTGAAAGGAAGGGGAGTCTATCATCATATCTATGCCTGGAGCAATGACCGGCATCTGATTTTCACTAATGATGATCATTATCAAAAGTATCTGAACTTATTAGCTCGATATAGTGTGCATTATGATCTGGACATTATAGCTTATGCCTTGATGGACTGGCACGTGCATCTCTTTGTGCATGATAATCATGAAGAAATTTCACGTTTCATGAACAGTCTGCATGGCGAGTACGCGCAATATTTCAACAAGACCATCAAACGGGTTGGGCATGTTTTTGGCGAGCGATACAACAATAAAATCGTACAGGCTAATCCATATGGTTTATGGTTATCAAGATATATTCACCGCCAAGCGGTAGCGGCCCGGCTTGTGAAAGATCCTAAAAATTACCCTTGGACAAGCTATCGGGCTTACATCGGTTTACAGCCTTTGAATTTTCTGCAGCCAGGCGTAATCTGGGAGCAGTTCGGAAGTACTAAGGATAGGAAAAGCAAGGTTTTGATCTTTCGACGATATGCAGATTTTATCATAGACGGTGATGACGGACCGGTTGATTGGGGTAAAAAAACAACGCCGATAATTGGTGATCATACTTTTATTAAACGAATTGCCACTCGTATTGATAAAGAGACGGAAATGGGTACCTCTGCAAAACCGTCGTTTAAGGGCGACCTACAGGATTTGCTTAAGGCAATCAGCGCGCAGTATGATATCGACATGAAACGCCTGGTCAATCCGACCAATAAAGATGATCGGCAATTACGCAGACAGGTTTATGATATCCTGATCAATGAATATCATTTATCATTACGGACCATCGGGCGGCTGTTCCATATCTCAGCACCAGCCGTCTACAAAGCAGTCGGTAAACAATCATTCACGTAATATAAGAGAACTCAATATGGTTAACGGTTAACGCCTGCCCCTAATTTTGGTGTTTTTTTTCGCTCAATTCGGGAATAAAAAGACACTCCTCAATGTATATAAAGTAGCAGGGCCTCAAAGGGCTAGCTGAAAGGAAGGGCAATCATGAATAACATAACTCACCAAATAGCCCTACCCTCCTTGGGCGGGCGCAGCCCGATACTGCGCTTCTATCAGGTTAATCTTCGGCTCGCTTATTACCTCACGAACTTCGCGTTGCTGGTTCTGATACTGGGGATCTTCGGCTACGTCAAATACCAGGAATGGCGCCTTGATGAGCTGAAAAGAATAACCGGTAAGGACAATGGCCCGATCGTCATTGAAATACCGTACTATAAATTAGATCCACCACGGTCAATTCTACCTGATGATAATATCAACGCCCTGGTTCCCAAATCCCCAGCGCCCGTAGTCCGGGGTAATCCCGTGCCGGTACCAGATGCTGACGCGCTTGTGGAAACATCGCCTGATCAAACTGACATTGTCGGCTCCAGTATAAACGACTTAACCGCAAAAGTTGACAACGGTCAGGTAGTGATCAAAGTCAAGGATGATATCCCGGATATCGGCGAGTATGTTCCATATGACATTCCGCCAAAACCGGTCGTCCAGAAACCGGCAGAATATCCGGAGATCGCCAGGAAAGTCGGCATGGAAGGAACGACGTTCGTCAAAATGCTCCTCGATCTTGACGGTTCGGTCATGCGCGTGGCGGTACTGAAGAGCTCGGGTTTTCCGCAGCTCGACACCGCCGCGGTTAAATGCGTCCTGGACTGGAAATTTTCACCTGCCATTCAGAACAACAGGCCGGTGAGGGTATGGCTGGGCACTAATATAAAATTTAAATTGAAATAGCCGGCGCCTGCACTTTTAACCAGCATAAAACTTATATTCGGTAGCGCGACTGTTAGCCGGCGCCTTCTGAAGATCCTATTGGTTCCAGCCCGACGGCATGGTCAGCTGGTAGCCGTCGCTATATTCTGCCTGCGACACATCCCCCCAGTTAGAGCCGAAGATCACCTTGGTGCCGGCGCGGTTAATGCTGGCAAAACATTCGGCAAAATAGTTCTTTTCCACGTCGTCCGCGTTCTGGGCGGTAAAACAATTCGTATAGGCAAGTTTGATGACGCGCGGGTTAGCCTTGAGCTCGACCATGAACAGCAGGTTATCCATCCATGAATGCTCTTCGCCAGCGGGCGGGTTCTTGGCGCCATAGGTCGAAACCAGGACCCAGCCGGGTGTGGCATCGCAGTTGCCGGAAAAATGCAGACCGATATCGGTATTGATATCGAACGGGATCTGCACCAGCGGTATTTCGGTCCCGGTCGCGAGGTCGGCCATCGCGATCCAGTCGGTCGCGGTATTCTGGTAGACCATGACGTCGTTGCCACCGGCATCAAGCGCCAGGTCCATGTGGCCGTTCGCCCGCTCGGGCAGAACCACGGAGGCGTTTAAATCCAGAGAAAAAACTTCCGCGGTCTGGCTTTCATACCCGACGATCGCGTGGTTCCCGGACATGTCCATGCTCACCCAGTCCAGACCCTCGGAGAAACTCGTTTTCTGTCCGACAATGCTGTCGGTCTGTTTATCGTAAACGATCACCGATATCAGGTTCCATGACGAATCTTCGACCATGAAGCACCAGTGACGGCTGTCCAGCGAGGCGTCGCCTTCGCCGCGGTTCCTTATATAGCTGGCATTGGCAATGTCCCCGCTGAAATCATGGATCGTCGCGGACGAACCAGTGCCGATGTCATAACTCATCAACCGGGCCTGGTTCACGTAGTAAAAAATATCGGGGTCAGCCGCGTCCCAGCGCGGCTCTGGCTCCTGGTTAGCGACGCTGCTGACATCGCTCAACAGCTGGTAATTGGAGGCATCGTAGACATACCAGGTCCCGCTATTCCCCCGCATCATTATGCGCGAATCATCGTAATTATACGCGTCGTTTCGGGCATACTCGTTCTGGATCCCGGGGCCGGAATACCCGTCTGTCTCTTTGTCCGTGATCCGTACGATCGTGGTACTGTAAAGGGAATCCGTGAACGGCACTCCTTTTTCAGGAATAACTGTTTCGTTCTTCGAGCACCCCGGCAGACTGGAAATAACGACCAGCAATACACTGGCGTTCACAAACAGCTTAAGATAATTCATTGTTTCTCCCTTCCACTTTATGATATTAGTTATTAAGTGATTATGTTATTATATCTAAAGATTTTTTATAAAAGTCTCCAGCTCGGTGAAGAGCGCAACCGATTCGACCCGGATGCCGGGATCGATCTTGGCGATCAGGTCTTTCAATATTTTACTCGGCCCGATCTCAAGGATGGTAGTATACCCTAATCCCTTGAGGCTTTCGACCGCCTTTACCCAGTTGACCTGGGACAGCATCTGCTTTTTAAACGATTCGCGGATCTCCGCGCCGCTGGTCTGGACCTTATGCTCCACCACCGAGTACAGTCTGGCCGTGGTCTTGCCGAATTTCAGCGTATCAAGGAACCCCGTGAATTCATGCGAGGCAGAATTCAGGTACGGGCTGTGCCAGGCGCCTCCGACATCGAGCGGTATGCCGCGGCCGTGATTCTGAGCGGCGAACTGCGCGATCAACTTTATGCTTTCCATTGAACCCGAGATCACGACCTGGTTGGGCGCATTTATATTGGCAACGACCACCGGCTGTTTCGTTTCCTCGCTCACGCGTGCGCACTCTTTTTCGAGCATGGCGGTATCAATATTGATGACCGCCATCATGCCGCCATCCTTACCGCCTTTTTCCATGAGCAAGCCGCGTTTTTGGATCATCCCGATACCTTCATCGAACGGCAATGCCCCGCAGTAAACGATCGCGGTTGCTTCGCCCAGGCTGTGGCCAAGGCTTATTTCACCTTCCACGCCCAGGTCTTTCAAGACCTGCGCGTACGCCAGCGAGACCGCGCTGATCGCGGGCTGGGCAATGCTGGTCTGGCCGCTGGTTTTGGCCGCTTCTTCGCCCCAGAGATGTTTTACCAGGTCGAACCCGAGCACGGCGCCGGCATTGTCGATCAGTTTCTTGGCCGACGCGTATCGGTGATACAAGTCCTTACCCACGCCCGGTTTGAAAGCGCCTTGTCCGTCAAACATGAATACGATCTTTTTCATTTATCACCCCTTACCAGTATGACCATCCCGATCGCGAGCTCCTTGGTATGGCTGATGCTGACAAAGATCTCCTTCACGCCAAGCGCGTCCGCGACCTCTTTGGCTTTGCCGCTCAAAACAACATACGGCGCGCCGGTCTTTTCGTTCAGGACCGTTATCTCCTTGAACTGGATACCGCGCCGCCATCCGGTCTTTATCGCCTTCAGAACGGCCTCTTTAACCGCGAACCGACCGGCTAGTTCTTCATAAAGCAGCACGCCGCGTTCCGATAGCCTCAGCTCGCGATCGTCGAATATCTTTTTAATGAAATCCTCGGTATGCTCTACCGCCTCTTTTATGCGCGGTACTTCGATCATGTCAATGCCGATGCCGATTATGTCCATCTTGTTCCCCGCCGTATCACTTTTTCAAAATGCCAAGCCCGGTGATCGCCGGACATCGGATCTTGACGCGCTGATATTTCTTCCCGATCGCCAATGCCGCTATATAGGATCCGCCGATCTCGATCCGGTAGTCGCCGACCGTACCAACAAGGATCCCCCGGTCGCTTTCATGCCATTTAACCGAACGCTTGTTGGCATTCACGGCTACGATAATATTCAGTTCGCCGATGACCGAAGTGACCAGGTCGTCGCGCGAAGGCACCACCTTGGCTGCCGACGCGCCGAAAACAGTGTGCGAATGAAAATCGCCTATATATTCAAGGCCTTCGGATATCTTTCGCAGTATGGCGTTAACCTTTTCCGCTTTCTTTAGATCCACCGTGGCGTGGGCAAAGCCGCTTTCCGCCGTCTGATAGGGGATCGCGTACTCAACGACGAACTTGTTCTCGCCCTTGATGCCGATCAAGTATCCGATCGTTTCTTTCTTGAAGACCTCGACGGCCGAGGTAACGATCGTCAGGAAAGCGGGCAGGTTAAGGTACGCCTCGATATGCGGAGCTGCCTCTTTCATGCCTGCTGCACCGGTGCCGTTATCGATCTTGTTATTGTCCGCTGATCTTTTCTTCATGATCACCCGGCTGCTTTATCAAGGCGCCGCAGGCAACGCTCCCGGCCGATCAGTTCCATGGTTTCAAAAAGACCCGGCCCGCTGTCGGTGCCGGTAATGAACATGCGCAATGGGTGGATGACATCTTTGGCCTTGATATTCCCTTCCCCGGCGAATTTTCTCAAAGCATTCTCGATCTCACCAGCCGTAAAATCGGCGAGCTCTGCGAGTATGGCCTTGAAAGAGCGAATGACCTCAAGAGATTTTTCCGTTCTAAATTTTTTCACGGCATTTTCATCGCCGGCAAAATCATCCTTGAAGAAATAACTTGCATTGCGGATATCGCTCAGTACTTTCAGCCGCGGTCTCATCAAAGCGCACACCTTTTGGACCCATTTGTCCTTTTCCCGGTATTCGCTTTCATCCACCAGCCCGGCGCCGATCAGGAACGGTTTGACCAATGCCGCATACCTCTCATCGTTGATCTGGTTTATAATATAATGGTTGTTCATCCAATCCAGCCGCGCCTCGTCGTAGACCGCGTTCGCGGGATTGATGCGCTCCAGTGAGAACAATTCGACCATTCTTGCCTTCGCCATTATCTCTTCATCCTTGCCCGGCGACCAGCCAAGCAGGGCGAGGAAATTAACCAGCGCTTCGGGCAAGTAGCCGTCGTTCTTGTAATCCATGACCGACCGCGCGCCCAGTCTCTTGGAAAGTTTCTTCTTATCGGTGCCGAGGATCACCGGCAGGTGCGCGAAGAACGGGGGCGGCAGATTCAGCGTTTCATAGAGAAGCATTTGCTTGGGCGTATTGGCGATATGCTCAACACCGCGGATCACGTGGGTTATTTTCATCAGGGAATCATCGATCACGCAGGCGAAGTTGTATGTCGGCATGCCGTCGGACTTGAGAATGACAAAATCTTCCAGATCCGTGCCCATTTTTTCAACAACGCCGTGGATCATATCATTGAAAACTACTTTTTTGTCTATCATCACCTCGAAGCGTAATGCCGGCGATAAACCATCCGTCTTGCGCCTGGTTGTTTCTTCCACACTGTACCGGTCGCGACAGCGGTGGTGCCAATTGACCTTTCTCTTAAAATGGTCATCGCGTTCTTTCTCGATCTCCTCCTGGGTGCAGTAGCACCAGTAGACCTTGTCCTGCTCTACGAGCCTGTCAGCGTATTCTCGGTATATTGTTTTTCTCTCGGATTGAAAATACGGACCGTAATCGCCGCTCTTTTCCGGGCCTTCGTCCCAGTCCAGACCCAGCCAGCTAAGAGATTCAAGGATAACGTCGATCATTTCCCGGGATGAACGGCTGGCGTCGGTGTCCTCCACGCGCAGAATGAATTTGCCTCTGTTATGCCGGGCAAAAAGCCAGTTGTACAGCGCCGTCCGCGCGCTGCCGACATGGAAAAACCCGGTCGGACTGGGCGCCATGCGCACGCGGATTTGCATATCACTATGATCCATGAACGGAGAGGGGGAGATTCGAACTCCCGTCCCATCTTTCGACAGGAAACCGCTTAGCAAGCGGGTGCCTTCGACCGCTCGGCCACCTCTCCTTGCGATGTTGTTAAACATCGCGGCACATAGCCAATATCTTTATGTGCCGGGGGGATATTTTAGCATAAAAAGGCGCGATGTCAATCACCATTGAGTGATCTAATCGCTATTTTCCATCAGTTGACTGGTAATTAAAAATCAGTATAATTCTAAATAGCAATATTAATATGGTTTAAGGAGAGCTAGTCCTAATTGGTAAGGCAGCAGACTTGAAATCTGCCGGGAGCAATCCCATGGGGGTTCGAGTCCCTCGCTCTCCGTTCGGATCATTTATGGCAAGAATCAAGCTTGATCTACCCGAAATTTTCATTTTTTCCACGGTTGTCCATGTGCGCGTCTCCGATATCAACTACGGCGGGCATCTTGGCAACGACTCCATCCTTTCCCTGATCCACGAAGCGCGTGTCCGCTTCCTTAGTAAGTACGGGTTCAGCGAATTCAATGTCGAAGGCAGGGGTATTATCATGACCGACGCGGTCATCGTGTACAAATCGCAAGGGTTTTACGGCGATGAATTGATGATCGAAGTCACGGTTAAGGACCCCACGCGTTTAGGATGTGATTTCTATTACCGCCTGACCAACACCAAGACCGGCACGGAGGTCGCGAGGGCGAAAACCGCCGTCGTGTTCTTCGATTACCAGATCAATAAGACCGTTGAAATGCCGGTAAAATTCAAAGAGCTGTTCGCCACTGCATAAAAGCCCGCGCGTCAACAAAGTCCTTGACTTTATACCTGCGATGAAATACAATTACCGGTTATGAGCCATTTTATTGTTCTAGTCGCCCTGGTCACGATGCACACCGTCAGTTCAAACAATGGACAATTCACGGGTATTGTCGATTACACGGGCGCACACGAACTAAAGACGAAATCATTCACGCTTCATCACAACGGCGTGGTTCTCTACGCGCTTGAAAACCCTGCTGCCATCACCTATTTTATAAGTAATTCCGGAACCGTGTTCGCGTGCAATGAGCAGCGCCTGTATTTTTATGACCGGTCGGGCGCTTCCCGCGTGCTGGCGGAGTTGGATTATCCCAATGGTTTTGCGTTCAGCCATGACAATTCTCTGTTTTTTGCTTCGGATAAAAATAGTCTGTACGTCTTTTCAGCACGGGGAGACCAGATTGCGACCCTGCTTCCCTGCCGCCTGTTCGCCGTCAATGATCACAATTCGCTGGTCGCTTCCGTTTCCTCGGACACGCTGTATGTTCAGGACATACGCACCGGAGATCTGCTGAACCGAATGCTTCTCAAAACGCCGTTCGTACGCGCGCTCTCCTTTATCGATGACCATACTGTATCGGTTGAAGAACCTTTGATCATCGAGCGGTTCGACTGCTTAACCGGTAGCGGCGAAAAGGATTAACAGGGACCTGCGGCAATGAACGCCTTTTTGCTTATCCTTCCCCTGCTCAGCGTTGGCTGGCCTCTTGACCCGCAGAATACCACGCACCCGCTCGGCAACAACTGGGGTGAATACCAGGACTACGGCGGTTTCCCTTACACCCATCCGGGTATCGATGTCATGGGCATGTCGATCGGCCGGCCGGTTTACGCGGTTCACAAGGGCACAGTCAAAGCATGGCTGACGACCCAGGCTGAATGGCACTGGCGTCTGGCCATCGCTGACACGAATATTTCAACCGATTCCGTTGAAGCCTGGTTATACGCGCATATTGATGCTAACCAATACCATAAAAATGTCGGTGATAATGTTGCTGAAGGCGAACTTATCGGATACCTTGTTGAATGGCCGGTTCCTGGCTTTGACCACTGCCATTTCGCGCGGATCAAGGATATCGGAACGGTCTGGGACTATGCCGACTGGGCGTTCGTTCAAAATCCCCTGGTGATCATCACTCCCTATGCCGATACGGCGAAACCCGTTTTCGAAAACGCTTATGGTGCGTACAAGTTCGCGTTATGCACGAATAACACGAGCACTTACATCAGCCCGACAAATATCACGGGGAGCATTGATGTTATCGCGAGGATCCATGATAAGACCGGTCTGGCCCTGCCCCAATATCCGGTCTGGGAAAGACTGATCCCGTTCCGGATCACGTACGAGATCCACGGGCCGCAGAATGTCGCGAACCGGCTCTCGTTCGTTTTCAAGGGATATTTTAATTATGACAGTTACGTAACGACCATATACAAAGATGATGCGACCTGCAACACCCAGGGTGATTATGAATACCGCGAATATTATTTTATCGTGACGAATACCGACGGCGACAGCCTGGTTGAATCCGGTGACGCGAGTTATTCATGGAACACCACCGGCATTCCTGCCGGTCACTACTGGATCGTTATAACCGCTTATGACGCGGCGGGTAATTTCAAGATCGACAGCATGGAAGTAATAAAAATGGGCCCGCACGTTGAAGAGGGCAAATGCGCGGAGAATTATTTGTCGCCAGTTCTGATCCCGAATCCGATCCGCGCCCGGGAATTGGCGCCATTATCATCGGTTTTGAAAAACAATAACGACGCAGTTTTGTATAACAATAACGGCCAGGCATTATCGATTAATACGATATCCGCACTGCCTGAGGGCGTATATTTTCTGGTCGGTAAAAAAGACAACCGGTCTTTCACCCAAAAGATCGTAATCATAGAATAAATCGGCTTCGTTCCGACTTACACACTCATTCCATTTTCTATTTTCCATCTCCACGCACGGCTTGACTTGATTTCACTGCTGAATATAATATCATAGTTTCAGTTGCCTGCATTCAATAAAATTGATTGTAGTTTTGAATTTGGTATTTTATAATTTGAAATTGTTTGGGATTTAGGATTTAGTATTTTGAATTTACCTTGTACAGCAAGGTCTATTGGGGGATCGTCTAAGGGCAGGACGATTGGCTCTGGACCAATTGATCGGGGTTCGAATCCCTGTCCCCCAGTCCTGAACCAGAGAAAATCCTGCAGATTTTCACGGTTCATGATCGTGAAGTGTGCCTCGCTTGGCGAGGCTCTACTTCATGGATAAATGAATGTGGCTTATAACAACTTTATGGGCACTCACGAATTGACAATTTCTATGCTCAAGCACTGTGTTTACGTACTTTACAGTTTAATTGACAGCCATTTTTACATTGGCTTTTCCTCCAACCTCGAGCAGCGCCTTGCTGAGCACGCAAGCGGAAAATCTGCCAGCACCGCCTCCCGTCGTCCTTTCCGTTTGATCTTTTGCGAATATTACTTTTCCAAGAGTGATGCCTTAAGACGGGAGAGGTATTTTAAAACTACTGCCGGGAAGAGGACACTTAAATTGATGCTTCAAAGAAGTATAAAAGAAATTTCGAACAACAGCAAAGAGGTTTTGAGAGATTAATCAGAGAAAGGTAAAAATGAAATATTTTTGTACTTAAATCTTGACAATCCGCATCCATTGCTTACAATACAATTAAAAGAGGGGGTGGAAATGAAATCTAGGATCTCAATAGTTTTTTTCTTTGTATTCCAAATATTGTTCATCAGTCTGATCAGCGCCAACACGTACTACGTCGCCACCTGGGGCAGCGACGATTCCTCGGGCACTCTTACCAAACCCTGGAAAACCATCAATAAAGCCGCCGCGACCATGATCGCCGGTGATTCGGTCTTTATCCGGAGCGGAATATACAAGGAAAATATCTATGCCGGTGTTTCCGGCACAGCTTCTGATCCCATCACCTACGCGAATTACGACAACGAGGAAGTTATTGTCGAAGGCGGCGAAGCGGTGACCGGCTGGATCCAGGATGCCGGCAACCGCTACCGCGCGAGCGTCAGTTTCACTCCTTCACCCCGGTTCAGTTCGTCGCGTGACCCGTCGGGCAATCTCGGCGGGCTTGTTCTGCAGGACGGCGCAAAGATGGATTACGCGATGTCCACGAGCCCCGCCGCGGTTGATTCGCCCGGCGATTACTACATGAACGATTCGTCTAGCATGGGACCTCCGTACACAATGTACGTATACATCCGCGACCTGGGCCAGGGTTATGACCCGAACAATTACGAAATGTTGCTCGGCCGGTTCCGCAAGGGATTTGATCTGGACGGAGGCGAGGATTACCAGGTCGTTGATGGTCTGACCTTTCGCGATTACAACGACAACGCGATCCATTCGATCGGCTCGAACTACTGCCAGTTCAAGAATCTGATACTTTACAGTAATTTCATCACTGGCGTTTATCTGACCGACTACTCGCGTTATTGCACGATCGAACGCTGCTTATTCTGGGATAACGGCCACGGCGGGATCGAACTTGCCCGCTCCAACGGCGTTACCGTGAAAAGAAATAAATTCACCGCCATCGACCTCGGTGACGGCCGGGGCGGGAACGGCGCGCACATGTGGCTTGGCCCGATCGGCCTGTTCTGCGATTCCTGCCTGGTCGAGAACAATATCGGGTTCAGGACCGGCTCGGGTTACACCAACAACGCTTTTATTTACGTGAACGGCAGCTACAACACGGTGCGGCACAACAGCGGGATCCGTTTTGGCACGGGCGGCATCGCGCTGTACGACGGCGGCGATAACATTGTGATCAATAACGCCATTGACTGCGATATCGGAGTCGCCTGCATAAATGTATTTCCAAACGCGGTCACGGACAGCGGTCAGTTTATCCAGTTCAATGATCTTTACGCCCAAAATCCGGTCGGCAGGTATCGCTGGAACGGGATCGCGTATAACAGCCTGGCTGAATGGCAGGTCGCGTCGGGTCAGTCCAACAACATCGACAGCATCCCCGGTTTTGCCGATCCTGATAGCGAAGACCTGAGCCTGGTGTCAGGCAGCGACTGCATAGACGCGGGTACGGCCGTCAATGCTTCAGCGGAAGATTACGACGGCAGACCACGGCCGCTTGGCCCCGGTTATGATATCGGCGCTTATGAATACCCCATTTTTGGCGCTTCTGAGCTATATCATCCTGGATTAGCGAACTTTGCGGCTCAAATATTCACAGAGCCAAACCCATCGTCAAAGGGTATAAAAATAAAACGTTCGTACCCGAACTCAGCCGGCCGTTTGCGCGTTTTTGATATCAGCGGACGGCAGGTGCGTGAATTTACGTTCTGCGAACATCAGCAGGAAATATACTGGGATGGCAAAGATAAGACCGGATCAAATGTCCCGGCGGGCAGTTATTTTGTTGTTTATACGGACGACGAGCATCTCGTTTCCGGACGAAGCATGATCCTGGTAAAATAACAACCATAGGAGGAAAAATGATGACGACAAAAAATTTTGCAAAAATACTGATCGCAGTGCTGTCGATGGCCGCGTTGCTGCCGGCCCAAACTCAGACCGCACCGGTCAGCACGCTCACCGAGCTGACCGCCGTTTCCAAGGGTGACATGGCGGCGATCCAGCTAAATCTATACGCGCCGGTCTGCTGGCGTGTCAACTGCGAGCAGTACGATGTGCAGATCTTCGCGATGTTCGACCGCAACAAGGCAAAATTAGTAATAGATATCTACGGACTGAAAGACAAGGTCGAGGATGCTCAGGTCGCAATCAGCTATTTCCTGAGCCTGCTGATAACAGATTATTTCCCGTTCTTCAAAAGCGCGACCGGGATCGAGATCCAAAAACTCACGGACCTGCGCATCCAGTACCGGAACCGCGCTGAAGAGGGCCGCAAGGTCATTATTATCTGGGAAGAGGGCAAGTTCAAATATCCGTTGAACTAGTGATTCCCGTTAGAGAACTGCGTCCTCTAACGGAGATTTCTCTGATTTCTAAAATTTACCGCCGATTTATATTGGCGGTTTTCTCTAACGGGACGAACGCCGTTGTCCGACAGGACGGTTGATCTTTATTTTATCTTTACAGCTTTTAAGATCGTTCCTTCATCGATAGTCATGAAATAGACGCCGGGTCCGGCCTGTCCCGGCTTCACGCGCCGCCCGCAGGCGTCGTAGAAAGTACTTTTTTCATACCGCTTGAGCATTTCAGCTGAAAACAATACCGTCGGCAGCCGCGTGACCGCCGGTTTCGTCATGGCCGGTCTCTCCGCGACCGTGATCGGGTCATCGACCGAGCCGTACAGGTCAAAACCATCGTGGTATTCTGCCCAGACCGCAAGAAATCTTGAAGCAGAAGCCGCGATCGCGGGATTCTGCCGTTCGCAGGACAGGGCCGTATCCGAAACCAGACAAGGATCGCCGATCGGTTTACCGTCGATACCGACATAACGACAATAGACCTGGTCAAAATCATCCTGCCAGGCGACAAGAAAATTACTGCCATTGAAAGTAACCGCGGGATTTTTTTGCGTGTCATCTTTGCGCACGATACTCGTTTTATCACCGATCAGCTGGCCCGATAAAGACACGGTCTGGCTGAAAACATCGAGATCACCGCCCGGCAGATTGAAATCCGACCATGCGACAAGGTAAACGCCACCCCCGCAGCCGACCGCAGGGTCAGCGGATGATGCCAGGATCGCGCCGACGCAGAATGCAGTATCCATGGGAATTGCCTGGGCGTCAACGAACCGCGCCCACACCCCGGAATATTCCCTGGACCAGACGGCCATTGAATTAATCCCGTCCGATGCTACGTCCGGATAATTGTTGCCGTCATTGACGGTGTAACCGGTATCCATGACTACACCCTGGGGCGACACGCGCGAAGCGACAATGCCCTTGGTCAGGCGCGTATCTACAAAAACGATGATATGATCAGAACCGTTGAAGACCACGGACGGGATATTCTGGCCGCCGTCGACATTGCTGATAAATACGGTATCGAGGATCTCAAGTTGGGGGTTGACCCGCAGTCCCCAGACGTCGGCATTGCTTCAGCAGCTGTCCTGCAGCACGACCAGAAAATTGATGCCGTCGAACGCGGCATCGACAAACTCGGTTCGGTCGCGCAAGATCTCGATCCCCTGCGGGTCAAGGACCTGGCCGTCTGTGGTCACACGCGCGGCAAAGACCGAGCGGTCGGGCGAGTAATATCTGAGATCGTTCCAAAAAATGTAATACTGACCACACGCATAGACGACCGCAGGGAGATTTTGGTCATTGGTGTCGACCGCGACCGGGAAATCAAGCCCCGATACAAAAAGCAGCAAAAATAAATGCATGGATATTGCGATATCCTACCGGGTTTTAACGATCTTTTTTATTTCTTTCCCGTACGAAGTTTCTATTTCAGCAAAATAAACACCGGCTGGCATCAATCTATCGGGTATCCATTGAGGGTCATCAGTAACCGCAACCACCTCGCCGCTCACATTGAGGATCCTGACCGAAATGATCTCCCCGGTCTTGCTGACGAACCTGATGGATGCGGAAAATGGATTGGGCGCGGCTGTGCTGGTTGGCGCCAGCACGCTAACGCCATCGGCTTCTTCGATCCCGATCATAGCTGAGGTTTCATTGCTCAGTCTTGATTCGGTGAACGCTTTGATGTTAGCGGTGGCGCAGTAATAATAGAGGATCCCCGGTCCCGCGGAATAGTCCGCATAGAACGTATCAGCGACCAGCAGCGCATTGATCTTTGTATAGGGACCACCCGTTATCAGACCGCGGTAAATGTTGTATCCGGAAATATCCGGTTCATCGTTCTTAGCCCACACGAGATCGATATGATCGGAAGCGCCAACCGCGGAGAGATTGACCGGCGCTTTGGGATGGAACCAGCCGGTATTCCAGGAATCGTGAAAGAAAGTCCCCCAGTCGTTCATGTATCCTTTATATGGCACGCTGTCCAGGGTCCAGAGGTTGACCGCACCGTCATTGGTGACCAGCGCGATCTCGATGTCGCCGTCATTGTCCACATCAGCCACGGCCGGGCTGTTGACCGTAGCCGAACCCGTCAAAGTTACCGGCCAATCGGTCGCGACCGACCCGCTGCCTTCATACGCCCACAAGTTGCCCGCGGTCAGGTTATCACCGATGATCACTTCGCGCACTCCGTCATCGTCCACGTCAAAGACGATCGGTGAGCACTCCATCATCTCGCAGTCGACCGGCCAGCCTGGAACCTGGCCGCCAGTGTGATGGCGCGCCAGCAGGTTGGGACCGCCCCAAACGTGCCCGCCGCCGAAAATTTCCAGATCTCCATCCGCGTCGATATCACCGGTCACCGGCGTGGTATATGTCTGGGGGCCGGGAAAGGTCTGGGGCCAGCCCGAGTAATTACCCGCGTCATGGTGGTAGATACCGATATAATCGACGTTGCTGAGATAATAAGAATGAAGGATCTCCAGGTCGCCGTCGTTATCCAGGTCTGCCAGCACCGGTTGAGCGTAGCTCATCCCGCCTGCGACATTGAGCTTGGGCCATCCGGGCTCGGTATTGCCGTTCTGGTCCCATACGTAAACTGACCGGTATGCCAGAGCCACGATCTCAAACAACGCATCATTATCAATGTCTGCTACGCTCGCGGTCGCGACGCCGAGATAATCAAGATCCTTGGGCCAACCGGTATAAACGGTACCGTTGTGATGCCAGATATACACGTGCCCGGGCTGTCCCGACTGCATCTGGACCATGATGATCTCCAGGTCGCCGTCGCGGTCAAGGTCAAAAAGCGCGGGTGAAACAAAACCGATCACGCCGTTCGCGTTCTGGGGCCAGCCGGAAAAAACAGTACCGTCGTGGTTATATACATAAACGTAACCGTTGCGGCAAGCAATGACGATCTCCAGGTCTCCGTTATTGTCAAGATCGCCAACCGCCACCTTTGCCTGCACCATCGCCGGCAGGGTTATGGGCCATCCCGTCAGCGCGCTGCCATGATAATCCCAGGCATACACCATATTGCTTGTGGAACCAACGATGATATCGAGCGCACCGTTATTATCGATATCGACCAGGGCGACGCCGCTCGGCGCGTAACTCGGGTTGACGCCTATGGCCTTGGGCCAGCCTGGCATCTGCTGGGGCGGCGCGTTGATGATAATTTCCGGTTGGATGCGGTTCCCATTGCGGTCAACGTATGTGGCGCCATTGAGGTCGGCTGTTATATTTTCAGCCGCGTTCTGTGCAGTCAGTAAAATTGCGAACAATATTGTTGCTGTCATAACACCCCCCTTTTTTATGTGCAGCCATTCCGTGTCATCACTTCATCTCTTCTTCTTGTCATTTTAATCATATGATGAAGTTATGCCGGAGGGGGGATTTGAACCCCCATGCCCGAAGGCCTACGCCCCTCAAACGTATGTGTCTGCCAATTCCACCACCCCGGCTTTGGTCTCTATTTATTATTTTATTATTACAGCTATTAACTTATATCACTTTATCACGCAATAATACCACAAAAATTAGAAATGTCAATATCACAGACGAATAAGGAGTTCTTTAACTCACATTGACATGGAACAAAAAATATATAAAATCGTTCCATGGATAGAACAATTAAAACAATTCTGTTGGAATGGCAGAAGAGGAAGTTGCCGGCGATAATCAGCCGAGATAAAAGAGATAAAAGGCAGCTGCCATTGTTTGTAAACTTTCAGACCTTATTTCTTCCGATATTTCAATACTTATTTTTCAATGAATGTGAAATTAAAATTGTTGTAAACTTTTGTTTTTAAGAATTATAGCCATCGAAAAACCGATCGTTTTAAAAAAGACAACAAAGGTATTATGAAGTCGGTCCTCGAAATTCGATATTTCCTCTGAATCAATTGACTTCGCTTAAAAACCTCATATAATATGACATTGAGGAAAAGTAATATGAAGACATTAGGTAAATACTGCCATTACCAATTCTCGCTGAATACTAACATATTATTATGAAGTTACGTAATAAGATTTGTATCGGCATTACAGTCTCAGCGACTGCGGTAGTTGTTGCCATCGCGATGTACGCGTGGCATACATCCATAGTGAAGAAACTTGAATACGATCAACGTTTGTCCGATAAAAATCTTAAATCAAAAGAGATGCTTATCGGCAACCTGAAAGCCCGCGTTACAGCACTCGAGAATGAAATTTCAGGGACGCCAGAGGCGTTACCAGGTGATCTATTGAAAATTTATTCATACAATGCTCAGGTTAATGTGGGAACAGTCCAGTTTTGCATTTGGGTGCCGAATGAGTATTCAGTGAACCAAAAGCTCAAACTGATTGTCGCATTTCTCATGAAATATAAATTCAACAAAGGAATGATCGAGTTAATGCGCATCGAACAGCGGGGAGACAAGAAAATTGCGATCGTTAATTTGCACGAAACGAAGGAATGCCCTTTTGCCTGGAAGGGACTATATTTTCAGGGTTCCTGTGGAGGCGGTGAGACCACGTATATTCTAAAGAACACCTTCCTACAGCCTAATTACACCGGTGCTTGGATCCATGGTGTCGAATTTTGGTACGAAGGCGAAGCAATCAAGGAAGGTGATTGGGATCATATCTCTCTCCACGGAACGATGTATAGAAAGTGAAAAAGGCAAGAGAGTTGATTTGGGATCAGTTCTTGAAACTGGGGAATATGGTGGATAGGTCGGTTTTTGTTGCATGATAAGTAGTTAATATTACATGAAAAGAAAAAAAATACAGAAAATGATCCGGTACTATGACGAGCGAGCAGAAGAGTACGATGAAGTTTATTTTGGTAATATCCCGCGCATGTATAAGGAGTCATACAACCGGGTCGCCGCCAAGATCGTCAGATTAAACAGAAAAGACGTCAAAAACCTAATCAAGATTGCCGGGAAATTCGGACAGGGGCATTTGATAGACATCGGATGTGGGACCGGTTTTTGGCTGCAGTATTATGCCGGAAATTGTAAACATATAACACTAATAGACCGGTCAAAAAAGATGCTTCGCGTTTGCCGCCAACGGATCAATAAATTGGCCTTAAGAAAAAGATGCAAATTGACCGGCGGCGATTTTTTCAAATTCAAAATCGCCAAAGATTCTTACGATAGCGCGTTTATTGGATTTCTTGTGAGCCATCTGATCCCGGAAGATGAGGATATGTTTTTCGATAAATTGAAGGGGATCTTAAAACCCAATGGCAAGGTTTTAATATTTGATTCGACCTGGAGTCCAATACGAAAAGGCATCAGGGCAAAAGAAGGTTATCACGAAAGGATCTTAAATGACGGACGTAAATTCAATATTTACAAACGGTATTTCACAAGATCCGATATAACCAGGATGTGCAAAAGACACGGATTGAAGCTGAATTCACTGCATATGGGTAAAGTATTTTTTGCCGCTATTGTTTACATTGACTTCGCTTAAAAACCTCATATAATATGGCAGCGAGAAAACTGAAATGAATTATTCTACCGAATTGTTTTTCGATAAAAATTCGGAAGACAAAATCAAAGAATACATCGATATGATCCACAAAGAAGATATTAAAAATACTTTTTATGATCTTGGCGCACTGCCGCACATATCCCTGGCAGTATATAACGATGGCATAGATCACCTGGAATTAATCAAAAAACTGGAAATCTTTCAGTTAAATAAATTGAATATCAGTTTTAAAAACATCGGCTATTTTTGTTCTAAAGAGAACGCCATATTTTTAAGCCCCAAAATAGATCCCGAATTACTGGATCTGCATAAAAAATATCACAAAGAATTCAAGAAATTCATCAAAAGCGAGTGGAACTATTACCTGCCGGAAAATTGGGTGCCGCATTGCACGGTGGCGCTGGATCTGACCGATGATGATTTTATTAAAGCGGTCAAAGTATTAAAGAATAATTTTGAACCATTGGATGTAACGATCGAGAGAATCGAGTTTATTAAATTTAGACCGATTGAGCGGTTGTTTTTAAAACAAATTTGATAATTTTAAACTAGTCACAAATTGTGTCGACAGCTTCATAATATATTAGCTCCCATGCTTGCCACTTGCATTTAGGGCGATTTTTTCTATAATCAATCCATAACCTATGATCCTGCTCATCGAACCGAACGCACAGCTGCGTAAACGGCTTGCCGATATGGTCAGCCGGGAACGCATAATCGGCGTGTCCACCTACAATGAAACTCTGGAAATGCTGTGCAAGTTCAAAAATGACATAAATCTTATTATTGCTTATATCCGCATCCTCCAGGAAATCATGGAACATCAAGCCATCTACCGTTTGTGCGACCGTCTCTATATCAAGATGCCGCCTATACTCGCGCTATGCCGTAAGGGAGATAAAGCAATCCATAAAGAGCTGACAGAAAAAGACAAAGAACTGAAATGTTTGGACTATGACCCCGATGACACCATGTTTCCGGAAAGGTATGTTAAAGCCTTAAGGGAACTCTACCCGGATATCATTGCCGACGTAAAAACTGCCACTGACGTCTGGCTGCGCGGTGATGTTGAAATTCGGGTTGTCCCGAAGGAATGGCTGACAGAACATGGTTTCATTAAAACAGATGGACATAAAGCTGACAAACAAACTATCTTTAATGTCGACGAAACCGACAAAATTTTGTGCTTGATTCGGCGTCTTTTATCAGTGACTGAAGAAAAAAAGGCTGAAGCTCCGGCTGAGCCTTCTGAAGGCATTGATCCCAAAAATGAACATGCAGTCTTGGCTAAAAAATACCAACTGCTGGTACAGCTGATCAGGGAATTGGGGCGTACTTCAGGATTATTTAAAAACAAACCCTGAGATCGACCCATGACCATGGCCGCAATAGTCAGCAGTTCGCGCGACGAGAGGATCCCGGCCGGCTCGGGGCTGATCTCGATTAACAAACATCTGGTCGAGGATTTTCTTGATTTCAAATTTCACAATGACGTGGAGGCGGCACGTACGATCTCGATCGCGCTGGATGGCCGCAAAAAGAATATCGTGTTCAAGCCCGGCGAAAAGATCAAGATCGAAATAAAAGAACCACAATACCGCCGGTGTGAGAACGACTGCGCGTACTGTTTTGTCAACGGCCTGCCTAAAGATCTGCGCAAGGAACTTTATTTCAAGGATGACGACTACCGCCTTTCATTCTTGCACGGCAATTTCCTGAGCCTGACCAATGTCACGGACGATGACGTAAACCGGATCTCCAGACTGCGTCTGACCCCTCTTTACATTTCGGTCCAGGCAACTGATCCCGCACTTAGACAGAAGATCTTCGCCAATAAAAAAGCCGGTCTGATCCTGGAACAGTTGCGCGCGCTCGCCCTCAATAACATTGAACTCCATACCCAGATCGTGATCGTGCCGGGCCTTAATGACCGGCAGATGGAAAAAACGATCGATGACCTGGCGCGTCTCTATCCCGCAGTGCGATCGATCGGCGTTGTACCGGTCGGGATTACCAAATTCAATAAACACTTAAAACCGGTCAGCAAAAAACAAGCCCAACAGATCGTGAAAAAATGCATGGCCATGCAGAACCGGTTCCGGGCTTATCATGGCAAAGGCATTGTTTATCTAGCTGATGAATTCTTTATCAAGGCCGGCTGGCGCATGCCGGATTCCGGATACTACGACGGATTTCCCCAGTATGAGAACGGTATCGGAATGATCAGACATTTTCAGGACGAAGTCAGCCAGCTCAAACCGAAGGCAGTAAAGAAATTACGGGGCAAATATCTTTTTCTCACCGGACATTTGGCGGCGCGGTCTCTGAAATGGTTTGGAGACCAACTTGAAAACGCCAGCCCGAAGATCAAGGTCACCGTTACACCTGTGAAGAACACGCTTTTTGGCCGATCAATAACGGTATCGGGTCTGATCGGCTCGCGAGACTATAGAAATGCTGTTTCAAAATACGGCCATGGTTATGATAAGATATTCCTGCCGCCAAACTGCGTGAACCAAAACGGCCTTTTCCTCGACGAATCCGTTCCCCATTCTTTCTCATATCCTCATAACCTCATAGCTTCCCATCCTCGATCCTTATCGCATCCCCTTTTCACCGGTAAGGTGAAAGTATCACCCTATCGCGTAGCCGAGTTGATAAAATGCCTGCAATAGCCATCGTCGGCCGCAAGAACGTCGGCAAGTCAACAATCTTTAACCGCCTTATGGGTATGCGGTTGAGCATCGTGTACAAAGAACCCGGGGTCACGCGGGACCGGCTTTACGGTGAGATGATATGGTGCGGCCGGAACCTCGACATCATTGATACCGGCGGCTTTTTCCCTGACGAAGAGCTTCCTCTGGCGCGGAAGATCTCGCGCCAGATCGAACTAGCCCTGCGCGAAGCCGACCTGATCTACTTCGTGGTCGACGCCAAATCAGGATTGACGCCGAGCGACGAGGACATCAGCAAAGAGCTGCGTAGGACCGGCAAGCCGGTGTTCCTCCTCATCAATAAGATCGATAACCGGAAAGACGATAGTAAAGCGTTCGAATTCGGCAAGCTCGGGTACCGCGATATATTCCCGGTTTCCGGAGAAGGCGGTTTTGGGTTCGGCGAAGTCCTCGATGCCACGCTTAAAATACTGAAGGTAAAACTCGCGCCCGCAGGTTCGGCTGAACAGGTGATCAAGCTCTTGATCGTGGGCCGACCCAATGCGGGCAAATCAACCCTGTTCAACGCGATATTACGCGAAGAACGCGCGATCGTCGATGAAAAACCCGGTACGACCAGGGACCTGATAAACGCGCGCTTCAAGCACTCAGACCGCGTTTTTGAAATAATCGACACCGCCGGGATCCGCCGCAGATCGCGGGTCAAGGAATCGATCGAGTTTTACTCTATGATGCGGGTGTTTCACTATATCGAACAGGTCGACATCGTCATCCTCATCTTCGATATCAGCCAGGGCGTCGTGAAAGAAGACTGCCGGATCGTCAACCTGGCTTTATCAAAAGCAAAGGGTGTTGTCATCGTGCCCAACAAGATCGATCTCGTCCCTTCCAAGGACCGCCGGAAGATCCTCCCGTCGGTCCAGAAGTCCCTCGATTTCATTGACTTCGCGCCGGTTATTCCCATGTCGGCCAAAGACGGCAAAGATGTCGATACATTACTCAACCATATCATGCATGTTTACGCGGAGTTGAACAAAACTGCCGACCGTCAGGTGCTCGAAAGTATCGTACCCCAGATCAAGCCCCCGCCCGGCGGTGCGATCAATTCCATTGTCCAGGTCGGGAAAAAACCACCCGTATTCAACGTCAGCACGACGGTACCGGTGCGGGAGAGCTACCTTGAATACTTGCGCAATTTCATAAGAAAATATTTTGGTTTTACGGGGGTTCCGATCCTGATGCGAACAAAGATCCGGAGGGGGAGCGCCGAGTGAACTAGCGCTGCGACCGGAAGGAGGCCCATATTAATATCGTGATCATCTATCTTGTTTCCTTTGCCTTTGGTTTTGCCATCGGCATGATCCCTTTTTCTTATATCCTGGGCAGGATCAAAGGCGTCGACCTGAAAACGTCCGGAAGCGGCAATATCGGCGCGACCAACCTCGGCCGCAAACTGGGCATGCCTTTTTTCATCATGGGGTTCATCCTGGATGCGCTTAAGGGTCTCGCTCCAGTCTTGCTGGCCCGATCCCTCTCGTTCACCCCTGCTCTGGCTGGAGCCGGCGCCATTGCCGGGCATATTTTCAACCCGTTTTTCAGGTTCAAGGGCGGCAAGGGTGTTTCCACCACGGTTGGCGTGGCACTCGGCCTGACGCCTAAATCTTTCCTGCTGGCGATCGCGGTCTGGTTGATCATCTATCTGGCAACGTTCATCGTATCGCTGGCATCCCTGTGTCTTGCATTTATGCTGCCGGTAATTATAATAATATTAAAGGAAGCTGATACCATGGCGCGGATTCTAATGATCGTGATCTGTATTTTGATCATCGTCGCCCATAATAAGAATATCAAGCGCCTCATCAATGGCACCGAACCAAAGACCATTTTCTGGGGAAAAAAATGAAGATCGGAATCCTTGGCTGCGGCAATTGGGGGTCGGTATTTGGCATAATACAGGCCCGCAACGGGCATACAGTCAGGATCTGGGAGTTCGATAAACCGCGCGCCCAGCGCGTCAAAAAAACACGAGATAATCAGCCGTTCCTGCCGCAGTGCAAGCTACCTGATGAGATCGGGATCTACTGGGAGATCGAACCGGTACTGAAAAGCGCCGACCTGGTGGTCTTCGCTCTACCCTCCCAGGTCGTGCGAAAAGTGATAAGCGATATTCGCGCTTTGAGAACAAACCTTGGGTCCAGCCTGGTGCTCAGCCTGATCAAGGGGATCGACATCCAAACCCTGCAGCGGCCTTCGGAGATCATCTCGAAACTGCCGGTCCGCCGCGATCGCATGTTCGTCCTTTCAGGACCTTCGATCGCGAACGAGATCATTCGCGGCGAGCCGACCGCGGTCGTCCTGGTCGGCCGCAACGCGCGCCGTGCTCGGTCCCTGCAGGGACAACTGGCGACCAGATCGTTCCGGATCTATGAAGGCCGGGACCTGGTCGGCGTGGAGCTGGGCGGCGCTTTGAAGAACGTCCTGGCGCTCGCCTGCGGCATCAGCGACGGACTGGGCCTGGGCGCCAATACTAAAGGCGCCCTGATCAGCCGGGGGATCAAGGAGATCCAGAGACTGGGCGTGCGCATGGGAGCCCGGGCATTGACGTTCTTGGGATTGTCCGGGATCGGCGACCTGATAACGACCTCATTCAGCCGGGAATCCCGGAACCATGCCTACGGCACTCTTATCGGCCAGGGCCTATCGCGCGCGAAGATCGAACGGGACATGGTGATGGTCGCCGAAGGCGTGCCCACGGCCCGGGCAGTTCATAAACTTGCGGCCAGGCACGGGATCGAAATGCCGATCTGCGGCGTGGTCTATGATATTTTATACCGGAACAAGCCGCCGCCGCAAGGGATCAAGGAGCTGATGACACGACCCTTACGAAAGGAGGGTTAAATGATCGAGAAGGAATTTTTTTCCATCAATGAAGTATCGGAGATGTTCAGTCTGAAACCATATATCCTGCGTTACTGGGAAAAGGAATTCGCGATGTTAAGACCCCGGAGAAACCGGGTCGGCCGGAGGTTCTATACTAAAAAAGACATTGACATCGTCAAGACAATAAAGACCATCCTTTACGACCAGGGTTTCACGATCGCCGGCGCCAAAAAGAAGCTGGCCATGATCACCGAAGGTCCCGAGCAGCTCTCCCTGCCCCTGCACAACGCGGCCAAGATCCTCAAGGAGATCAAGGACGAGCTGTACGCGATCCGGGATCTTCTAGCCTAGGAGCAGCGCCATAAGGTAAACTGCCGGCCCCGATAACGATCTAAATCATATTATTATCAGCTGTTCTCTGAACTTTATCTTGACTTTAGATATTACTTAAATATAATCGTGATTGGAGGTTTAATGGACCCTAAGAAATTACAGAAAATATTGCTTGCCATCCTTTTAGTGCTCGCCGGAGTTATCTATCTGTACACGGTCGCGCCCACGCTTTCCTTCTGGGATTGCGGTGAATTTATCGCGTCGGCCTATACCATGGCAGTACCCCATCCGCCTGGAACACCCTTTTACGTGGTCCTGGGCCGGGTCTGGATACTTTTCGTCGGATTGTTCGCCGCCATCTTGCCTATTTCCAAGGAAGTAGCGTGGCACATGAACCTTCTCTGCATTGGTTTTTCGCTGGGCGCGTTGTATATGCTTTTCAAGCTCATGCTGAAGATCTTCAGCCTCTGGCATAAGAACGGCAATCCGATCATCTCGACGATCATCGCTTTCGCCACCGCGCTTGCCGTGGCATTTTTCAACACGTTTTGGGGGAACGCCATCGAGACCGAAATTTACGGCGCATCGTCATTCCTCGTGCTCTTGATACTCTATCTGGTCGTACTCTGGTATGAATCCGTGAAGAACGGCGCCGCTAAAAACCACTTTTTACTGATGGTTTTCTACCTCATCTTCATGTCAACCGGCATCGGCCTGATGCCGTTCCTGCTCTTTGTGCCGATCTACGTGTTCATCATTGTCGTCGAGCGGCGATACCTGAAAGATCCGCTCCTCCTCCTGCTCGGCATTTTCCAGCTGCTTTATTTTCCGCTGTTATTCCTAGTCCAGCCGACCCTCTACACGCCCATCTTGATCGTCCTCGGCATCATCCTCTTCGCCGGAATAGTCTTTCCCCTGTATAATCATATTAAGTACCATAACTGGAGTTTCTTCTGGATCGGAGTGGCGTTGGTCATCATCGGCAGTTCCTCGGAATTGTATATGCCTATCCGTTCGGCAGTGCTAACCAAACTCTATAAAGATCCCAAGGCGACGACAGAATACCTTTCTGGGAAGAACGTAGCCCCGCGCATCAATGAATGCGAACCCGGAGAGAACTTTGCCGCATTCAACAACGTTTTGCACCGCGCCCAGTATGGACCGCAGAGGATCATACCGCGCCAGACCCAGGACGAGACCGGTTTCAACCTGATCCAGGGTTATGCCGAGCAGATCTTCCTGTTCATTCGTTATATGTCGTGGCAGGTCGCGCCCGAGGATGTCAACCGGCTCCTGCGGGCCGTTCTGCTGACTTTATTCTACGCCCTGTGCATCTGGGGAGCGGTCGAGCTCTTCAAGCGGGAAAAGAAACTGTTCATCCTGATGATGCTGGCCCTGTTCATGCTCTCCTTTGGGATCGTCGGTTACCTGAACCTGAAATTCTCGCCGTCCGATGCCAACGCCAAGCACCAGCCGCGCGAGGTCAGAGAGCGCGATTATTTCTTCCATTCAAGCCACGTCATGTTCGGGATCATGATGGGGATGGGGCTTTTCGGCATGGTCGAGTGGCTGGACAAAGAATCAAAGAAAAACCGGCTGGCACAAGCCGGCGCCCTGGGCGGTACCGTGGTCTTTGCCATCATGCCGCTCTTCACCAACCTGCACGTCAACAACCGCTACAAGAACTTCATACCGCGGGATTACGGATACAACATGCTCATATCCTGCGATGACGAAGCCGTCATTTTCACCAACGGCGACAACGACACGTTCCCCCTGTGGTTCGTGCAGGAAGTGCTGGGGTTCAAGCGCCGCGTGATCGTCGCGAACCTCTCGCTCATCAATACCGACTGGTATATCCGCCAGCTCAAGGAGTGGGGCGCCCCGGTAAAATTCAGCGAATACGTGATCAAACGACTGCAGCCGTTCATGACCCAGGACCGCCGGATCATTTACGTCAAGGACATCATGATCCGACATATCATCGCGGTGAATGCCGGCATTGAACTTAAGGACGAGGATTACTTTAGCTCCCAGCCGGAGTTCGCGGCCAAGTACCTGAAAGGCTACCGCGGTAAAAGGCCGATCTATTTCGCCTCGACCGTGTCGGCTGACAACTACCAGGGGTTCGCTCCGTACCTGAAGCTGGAAGGCCTGGTCTACCGGCTGGTCGGCGACAGCATTCCGTTCCCTTATCATATCGATATCAAGCGCACCGAGGATTTTTTCTACACCACGTACCGCTACACTGGCGTATTCGAACCCCAAAAGCAGCAGGCATTGAAAACGATATTGAATGATTTTGACCGGCGCAAGAAAGAACAGGAGTTCCTGGACCGCCCTATCGTCAAAGACGAGAACACCCAGCGGCTCTACAGCAACTACGCGGCCGGGCTTTTTTACCTCGGTCTTGTTCTGAAAGAACGCGCCGATATCCAGGGGACGCTTAATGCCTGGCGCTTCGGCCTGATGTTCGAACCCGAAGGCAGCCACACTTTCTATTTCAATCTGGGGCTGCTGTATGCCCAGCTTGGCGCTACGGACTCGGCCGATTTCTACTTCTCCCGGATCAATGTGAAGGACCCCCAGATCCTGACGCAGATCGGCGGTGTCTACCGGATGGTCGGACAATTTGACAAGGCTCTGGAGTACTTCAACAAGGTCATCCAGCTTAACCCCAGGCTGCCGCAAGGTTACATGGGGCTTTTGAGCGTTTACCTGGACTCGACCATGAATGATACAAATTCAGCGAAAAACGTGCTTAAAGACTGGATCCGGATGAACCCGGGTGACACCACCGCGATCAGCATGCTGAAGGAGCTCGGAGGCTAAAAACCGATGAAAACAGTAGTGCTCTATTCGGGAGGGCTTGACTCCACCCTGGCCCTGGATATCGTCAAAGGATGGGGCGCCGAAGTTTACCCGCTCCACATTAACTACAAGTTCCTATCGACAAAATCATTGCCCAAGATCCCTGGTCTCAAGGTCATCGATCTGACCAAGAACCTGTTAAAGATCATCCGGAACCCGAAATTCGGTTTTGGCAAGAACCTTAATCCCTGCATCGATTGCCGCATCATGATGCTGAAGAAAGCCAAAGCCTACATGAAGGAGGTCAAGGCTGATTTCATCGTGACCGGCGAGGTCCTTGACCAGCGGCCCATGTCCCAGCGCCTGGACGTGATGATCACGATCGAACGCGAAGCCGGGGTTGAGGGCATGGTCGTCCGGCCGCTAAGCGACGGCCTGCTGCCGCCGACGATCCCGCTGAAAAAAGGTCTGATCAAGCTCGAGGGCATGTACAAGATAAGAGGCCGCTCGCGCAAATTCGAGTTGTACCTGGCAAAAAAGAAGAACATCACGGATTTTTTCCCGCCCGCGGGCGGATGCCTGCTTTGCGACCCTGGTTTTTCCAAAAGGCTCGCTGACCTGATGCGGCACCAGGAAGATATCTCGGCCGATGATATCGAGCTGCTCAAAGTAGGCCGCCACTTCAGGCTCGCGCCGGATACGAAACTGGTCGTCGGCCGGCAGGAGGCGGAAAATGAGATCCTTGAGGAATTGCAGACATCAAAAATGTACCTATTGTATGTACCGGACACGGGTAGTCCCAACACCCTGCTGCTTGGCGACAAGAAATACCTCAAAACGGCCGCCGCCGTGACCGCCCGGTACAGCGATAAGAACAAAGAGCCGCATGTCGAGGTCGCGTACAAACACCGCGGCAAAATCAAAAAACTGCTGGTGAGCCCGATCCGCGAGGAAGAACTCTCCCAGTGGAGAGTCGCCTGACATGGAAAGGATGTGGGCTCCATGGCGCGTCAAATATATCCGTAAGACCGGCGGCGACTGCTTCCTCTGCGAAGCTCTGGAAAAGAAAGATCCCGCCCAGTGTCTCATTATCGAAAAAGGCGCCCTGGCCTTTTCCATCATGAACCGTTTTCCATATAATAACGGTCACATTCTCGTCGCGCCCTTGCGTCACGTCGCGTCGCTCGAGCTCCTCAATGACGGTGAAGTCCTGGAAATCAACCGGCTCCTGTCGCGCCTGATCAAATCGATCAACCACACGATGAAACCGCACGGCTACAATATCGGCATTAACCAGGGCCAGACCGCGGGTGCCGGGCTGGTGACCCATGTCCACTTCCACTGCGTACCAAGATGGCAGGGTGATACCAATTTCATGCCGGTCCTTGGCGATACAAAAGTCATCTCCGAGGGTCTCGCGTCGACCTACAAAACGATCAAGGAAGGCTTAGTCAAGTTGAATCAACTGTAATACCATCCATGCCCAATTACCAATTACTAATTACCAATTACTAACTACCAACATGTGCGGTATTATTGGCGTACTCAACAGAAACAATGAACCAGCCATCAGCAAGATCTATCCTGGCTTGATCGCGCTTCAGCATCGGGGCCAGGACGCGGCCGGCGCCGTGACCTTTAGCAAGGGATTCCAGATGAAAAAAGGCAACGGCCTGGTGACAACGGTGTTCAGCCCGAAGAATATCGAGCGGCTCCAGGGCAATATCGGGATCGGCCATGTCCGCTACCCGACCGTTGGAGGCGGCGGCGTTGAGGACGCGCAGCCGTTCATAATCACGACGCCGTATGGCATTGCGCTCGCCCACAACGGCAACCTGGTCAATTACTACGATCTGAAGAAAGACCTTATCGAACGTGAATACCGGTACCTGAACTCGAATTGCGACGCCGAGGTCATCCTGAACATATTATCGGTCGAGCTGACCAGAATGAACCTGCACCGGCTGACGCCGCAGGACATATTCCAAGCGCTGGCAGGCCTGTATCGTCGGATCAAAGGCAGTTTTGCGGTCGTCGCCATTATCGCCCAGAAGGGGCTCCTGGCGTTCCGCGACAAAAACGGGATTAAACCTCTGATCATGGGAAGGAACAAAGGCGGTTTCTGTTTTGCCTCGGAAAGCACAGCCCTGGACCTGCTGGGTTTCGACAAACAAACGGATGTGGCGCCCGGCGAAGCGTACTTTATCGATCACACAGGCGGCGTTCACCACCAGCAGATAGTCCGCGGTAAAAAAGCGTTGTGCATATTTGAGTATGTTTATTTTGCCCGGCCGGATTCGGTCATCGACGGAATCGGTGTCTATGAAGCGCGCCTGCGTTTGGGCGAGCATCTGGGGAGGGAATGCCTGAAGCACAGGATCAAACCGGACGTGGTCATTCCGATCCCGGACACGGCGCGGGGCGCGGCGCAAATGGTCGCCGAAGTGCTCAACGTGAAGCATCGCGAAGGGCTTATAAAGAACCGGTACGTGTACCGCACTTTCATTATGCCTGCCCAGTCCAGCCGGATCGAGGCTATCCGGCTCAAGCTGAACCCCATCCGATCGGAGATCAAGGGTAAAAAGGTCATGCTGGTCGATGATTCGATCGTGCGCGGCAACACCTCGAGGAAGATAACCGAGATCGTCAGGAGCGTCGGCGCAAAGGTCGTGTATTACGCGCTTTACTCGCCGCCGCTCAGATTCCCCTGCGTATACGGCATCGATATGCAGACCCGGGGTGAATTCATTGCCCGGAACCGCTCGGTCGACGAGATCCGCAGGCTCATTGGCGCTGATGCCCTTATCTACCAAACCGTGGAAGGGCTCACTCGCGGTGTTGATGCCGGTGCCCGTGGTTTCTGCACGGCCTGCTTCACCGGCACCTATCCCACATCCATCCCGCTGCAGATGCTCAAAAATATCGAGGCCGAACGGAAAATGAGCAGCCGGGTAAAAACCTGCTCGCAGTAGCACCCTACCCGCTTCTCTTCAGTTTACCCTTTTTCTTGGCGTAGTACTCGGCCTGCCTGAATATTATCATGCCCAGCGGTATCAACGCAATGCCGATCGCCAGCAGCAGCAGTATTGCCGGCAGCAGCTCCTTGAAGCTCGCGCCCTGTAGCAACGCCGCCCGCATCGCCTTCAGCGTATAGGTCGCTGGTGATATAACGCTCAGCGGCCGTATCCACACCGGCAGCACTTCGACTTCGTAATAAACGCCGGATATCAACAGCAGTATCGCTTCAAAAATATGGGTGGCGTAGGCTCCTTTTTCAGTCGACAGCAGGGGCAGTACCGCCGCGACCAGCCCCAGCCCGACGAAAGACAAGCCGGACACCACGAGCACGACCAGCAGTCCCGCGATATTCGCACCCTTGATCGAAATGCCGAAAAACACGGCGATCGCGATCAGCAGCAGCGTGGACCGGATAACCCCGTAAACAATGGCGAACAGACAGTTTCCGATCAGGTGCGTAAACCGGCTGATCGGCGCCATGAAGGTATATTCGATCGTACCTTCCCACCGTTCCCAGGCAATGGACTCGGAGATTTCGTGGAAAAGGATCGACAAAAACCCCCAGACCATCGCGCCGACAACGAGGTACATGATCATTTCCTTGCCCATGCGCACACCGATCAAGCCGATGGCCAAAGCATTAACCACGCTGTAAACGATAAAAACGATCTCCCAACCTATGTACCTTTTTATCAGAGCAAAGTTCCGCTCCAGAAAAGCGATCGAACCGTATGCCTGCCTTCTTATATATTCACTTGCCATGTTCGTCTCCTTATTCTTCCTCACTTTCCTCTTCTTTCCATTCCATGCCGGTCGCTTGAAGGAAAACATCCTCAAGATTAGGCTTTTGGAACTGTTCCATTAATTGCGCCGGTTCTCCGACCGCGACGAACCGGCCATTGATAATGATCGCGACCCGATGGCATAGATTCTGGGCCTCGCGCATATCATGGGTCGTCAGCACGATCGTTAACCCGTTTTTCTTCATGGCTTTTTTAATGTAGCCCTGAACGTCGAGCTTTGAACGCGGATCCAAACCCGTGGTCGGTTCATCCAGCAGCAGGAGCATCGGCGACGTGAAAAAAGCGCGGGCGATCGCCACCTTTTGCTGCATGCCCCGCGAAAGATCTTCCAAGGGCTCGTGGAACCTTTTACCGTCAAAACCGAGCTCTTTCAGGATCTCCATCGCTCGGTCCCTGGCTTCTCCGCTCCCCAGCCCATAGAGCCGCCCGGCATAACGCAGGTTCTCCCAGGCTGATATTCCTTTGAAAAAAGCGGCATCCACGCTTACCCGGTTGATCAGCGGCCGCACTTTTCTGTATTCGCGGACGACGTCGTGACCAAAGACGCGCGCGCTGCCATGGTCCGGGATCAGCAGTGTGGACAGAATCCTTACCAGCGTGCTTTTTCCCGAACCATTGGGTCCGACGATCCCGAAGATCTCGCCCTGCGGGATCTCGAACGACACGGCATTCAAAGCGATGATCTTCTTTTTCCTTTTAAACATCTTGCTTACATCAACACATTTGACTGCTACCATAATCACCTCTTTTTTCACCCTCCCTTCCATTCCCTCCCATCAAGGTAGGGACATATAGGAAGGTGCTTCCATCTTTCTCCTTTCATCACTGCGTTGACTTCCGCGTACTATTTGCACATAAAAGAATTTAATAAAAATGGTGCGCTGACTTTTGCGTCCCGTTTATCATTAAAGAATTATGCCGAAAAACGGGGTCATCTATTCTTTTATCACCGCCATCGATTTTAATCGCATCATACGATGCGATTAAAACAAAAACGCCGTGGGTTAAAGCCCACGGCGTCTAATAGAACAAAAGTTAGAACTTCAGGTGGACTTAACCCCCTGAACAATGGGGAAACGGCCCGAATCGCCATTAGTCACACTCATAGTTAACTCAGGCTCCTTTCCTGTCATTTTCGTTAATCGTTTCCATGATGGGCAAGTATATTCAAAACCTGCAGATTGTCAAGGGTGTATATTATTTTGTTTTTTATCACTGCGATGAATTTTGCGTGCCGTTTGTACATTATAGAATTATAATAAAAACGGCGAATCATTCCGTTTATCACCGTCATCTTGAGAGCGATGAATATTTGTTCAGAGCTCTCAGATCGTCGTACCAGAACGGATCGCTTTGAATTTCTTGCTGGTAATGACGTTGTCCGGACCGATGATGCAGCTTTTGCCGATGGTGATCTGGCTGCCGATCCTCGTACCCTTGCCGATAACCGATATCCCGCCCGAAAGCTGTTCCGGGGTTTTGCGGTTAGGCACAAGCTCTCCTTCCCCGATCCGGATCGAATCGCCGAACGTGACATTTTTATCTACGATCGCCTGCTTGATGACACAATTCTTGCCGATGACAACATCGTGAAAGATCACCGAATCCTCGACCACGCTGCCCCTGCCGATGACAACGCCGGGTGAAAGGATCGAGTTGGTCACCGTGCCCTTGATAATACAGTCCCGGGATACCAGGGAATTTTTTACCACTGCGCCGGGATTGAAATACGCTGCGGGACGGTCGCCGATCTCGCCCTTCACCCACAGATTGGTCTTGATACCCCAATTCCTCAGGTCCAGGCCGGACCCGGGCCTGATGATATCCATGTTCGCGTTCCAGTATGCATCGATCGTCCCCACGTCGCGCCAGTATCCTTTGAATTCGTAGCCGAACACCCGGCTTTTTTTCTGCAACAGGGGAATGATATGCCGGGCAAAATCAACACCGTTCTTCCGGGCGGATTCATGGAGGGTCCGGTCGAGCAATTTTTTATTGAACAAATAGATCCCCATTGAGACCAGGTTTGATCTTGGCTGAGCCGGTTTTTCCTCCCAGTTTACGACCTGCATGTTCCGGTCGCAGATCGCGGTGCCGAATTGGTGGGCCTGTTCGATTGGCACCCGGATCAAACCGACCGTCACGTCCGATCTCTTCTCCTCATGGAAATCGTAGAGATCCCGGTAGTCCATATGATAGATATGGTCGCCGGACACGATCAGGACCAGTTCGGGAGAAAAATCATCGATGAACGCCAGGTTCTGATACACCGCGTCGGATGTTCCTTTGTACCAGTCGGAAATATCCTCACCGGTCTTGGGCGGCAGGATCTCCACCAGGCGGGTGCGGCCGAACAGATCCCAGGGATGACCGTTATCAATATGTTCCATGAGCGATAATGGCTTGTACTGGGTCAGTACGCCGACGACCTCGATCCCGGAACGGGAGACATTGCTCATGGTAAAATCAATGATGCGGTATATACCACCGAACGGTATTGCCGGTTTTGCCCGCTTGCGCGCGAGGATCCCCAGGCGCGTGCCTACACCGCCAGCGAGCAACATGGCAACGGATTGTTTCTTCACCGCAGGACGCTCCCGGCCGGTATTTCGGCGGCATCAACCTTGGCCGAGGAATAAACGACGGTATTCGCTCCGATCTTCGTGCCCGGCAATATACGGCAGCCCCGGCCCAGGACCGTGATGCCGGAATTCAGGAGACGGCCGAATTCCTGCGACGCGATACTCTTGCCGTAATTGCCGATATCCACGTTCTTCTCGACCGTGCAGTACTTATCGCAGATAACCTTGGTCAGTTTTGAATTCGGTCCGATCTTGGAATCATGGAAAACGATCGAATCGGTTACAACCGCGCCCGGTCCGACCAAAACGCCGGGCGACAGGATCGAGTTGATGACATCGCCCTGGACCACGCATCCCTCGCTGATGACTGAATTTGAGACCCGGCCGTCAATATGGGCGGGCATGTGGTCGCCGCCGCCGCAGCCCTCGGCTGTGTTAGTCCTGATCTGCCATTTTTTCAGATCGATGGCACGCCGCAATAAAATCTGGTTTGTTTCATAATATGAATCGATGGTCCGGGCATATGCCCAGAAATCGGTGAACTCAAACCCGAAAACACGGCTGCCGGAAAGCACCTTGGGGATAATATCGCGGCCGAATTCGTGCGATGACGCCCTGGTATTGTCCTTAAGGACGTCGGCAAGGAATCCTTTCCTGAACATATAAACGGTCATTGACGCCCAGGCAGAGCGCGGCTCTTTAGGTTTTTCCTGATAACCCTTGACGGATCCGTTCTTGTCGATGATCCCGTAGCCGAACCAACTGCTTTTTTCTTTAACCCTGGTGAAACATATGGTCAGGTCCGCCTTGCGGTCAATGTGGAAATCCATCAACTGCTGGTAATCCATGCGGTATATGTGGTCACCGGCGGCAATGAGGACATGCTCGGGGCCGAATTCATCGATATAGGAAAGGTTCTGGTAAACCGCGTCGGCCGTGCCCTTGTACCAATCGGATTCCTTGAAACCCTGGTACGGCGGCAGTATCCGGACGCCCCGCTGCCGGCCGATGAAATCCCAATGTGCGCCGGTGCCGATATGCCGCATCAGGCTGTAAGGCCGGAACTGCGACAGGACGCCCACGTTCCAGAGACCTGAGTGCATCATGTTACTCAGCACAAAATCAATTATGCGGTAAGTCGCGAAGACCGGCAGGGCAGCCTTTGGTCTTTTTTCGGTCAGAGCCAGGAGTTCATCCACCCTGCCTCCGGCCAGT
This sequence comes from bacterium, assembly GCA_036382775.1. NCBI lineage: Bacteria > bacterium. The sequence continues at coordinate 113,593 of DASVHD010000029.1, forward strand.
ACCATGGCAACAACGTTATTCATAGTGCTCCGGTGCCGACTTGAGCCTGATCGTGCCGTCATCCAGGATATCCGGTGCGGTTTCCGGAAAATCCTCCCGGGACAACTGCTGCATGAGCAGGGCTGCCAGGTTGTCGTCATCGATGACGGGATAGGTGCAGGTTCTCTGCAATGCGGAAATGATCTCGCCGTGCCGGAACGCGCCCGTGGAATCCAGCACTGCCTTCAGGATCGGCGCGTAACCGCGTTCGTCGCCAAGATTGAATCCCCAGGTGCAAAAATTCCCCAGGCTGTAAGCGATCAGCCGGTCGTTGTGGATCTCGAGCGCCCGCGGCACGTGCGGTCCATGGCCCCATACAAGATCAGCGCCGCTGTCAACCACGGCCCGGGCGAACCGGACGACGTTGCCGCGCGGCCATCCCATATAATATTCAAAAGTATCAACGGTGTGGAGATACCTTACACCCTCCCCGCCGCCGTGGAAAGAGACAATGACGATGTCGTAATCCCTGGCTTTCTCGGCAACCAGACGCTGCGCCGATTCGATCTCAAAGATCGAGCCGATCCCGGACGACACGGAAAAAGGCAGGACCACGATCTTGTGTCCATTGATCTCAAAATCACCGATGCTGTTGTCCGGCCCGCCGTACTGGATCCCGTTGTCGGCAAGGATTTCATGGGTCGATGTCATTCCGGCGTAGCCAAAATCATTGGCGTGGTTATTGGCACAGTTCAGAAAATCAAAACCGGCGTCGACGAGATTCTTGACATAGGCGGGCGGCGTCCGGAAAGCATAGCATTTGCCTTTTTCGATCGTCTTGGTGCAGGTGCCCCCGCTGGCCAGCGGCCCTTCCAGGTTACCCAGCGTCAGGTCGGCGGTCCTCAGCACGAAATCGACGCCCATGAGCAGGTCCTGCCCTTCATTGGGCGGCAGGCGGTTATCCGGGTAATCAGAACCCATCATGATATCGCCCACCGCCATTATTGTCAGGGAATCAGCAGATGCGTGATCAATATTGAAAAGGAACGCGCTGGCGATCACGATCAAAATAGCGCGCCATGCAGGACCGGTTCCGTAAAAAAAATTAACCGTCGGGGGAATTGACGGTTTTAGTAATAACTGCCTGGATCTGATCGGGATGCGTACCTGTCTATTAATCAACAATATAATCGGTAAGGTCAATATAATATTCCGGGTTCACCTTGACGCCTGACACATGAACTTCGTAATGCAGATGAGAGCAGGTCACGCGTCCGGTAGCGCCGACCGTGGCTATGACCTGACCCCGTTTTACAACTTCGCCCAATTTCACCAGGATGCTGTTGCAATGCGCGTAGCGGCTCAGGAATCCGTAACCGTGGTCTATGTCCACGACCAGACCGTAACCCAGGTTCCAGCCGTTATACACCACGATTCCGTCAGCCGACGCGTAGATCGGCGTGCCAGTCGCCGCGCCGAGATCAACGCCTTCATGCATGCGGATCCCCTTGGTAATGGGGTCAACGCGGTATCCAAAATCCGAACCCACGGCCTTGCCTGGAATCGGATCGATCGATGGAATGTGGCTCCATAACTCGAATTTTTTGTCGATCTGGCCGTTGATCTCATCGAGGCTTTTCTTTCGCAACTGGCAGCGGGATTTGAGGATCGCCAGCGATTCGTAGACATCACCGAGCAGGCGGTTGGTGTTCTTGGAAATGTTTGTTACCGAAAAAACACTGCTGATGCCGCCAATACCCATGGACCAGACATCAGGGTGAATATGTGCCATTTGCCAGTACGTTCTTTCACGATTATCCTGCGCCACATAATCTTCAAAACCGTTCTTGGTGTTCTCCAATATGCCGTAACACGCTTCCAGTCTGGCGATCAAACCACGGTTCTCTTGTTCAGCCCGCATAAGGCTCACCCGGGCGATGGTATCGCCGGTGTGCCGCAGGAAAAGAACGGCAGTGGCGATCGTCATCAAAGCGATGGTCGCGGCCAGAGCGAACATGAACCACACCGGCAGCTTGAGACCGAAGGTTCGGTTCCTCCTATGAGAAATAAATATGACATCGATAAAGTGGTTCATCGCTATTATATTATACTAATAAATATTCAAGTGTCAAGAGGTCAATGATATAATTATCATGCTCGGTTGACATCTCCTTTTTTATCATTATGATTAGGTCTACATGGCATCCGCGCGCAAAAAAGATACCCGCCTGACCAGGCGTGGAGACGACGCCTACGGCAACGAATGCGTTTTCGAATTCCATATTTCAAAAAAATGCCGTGATTTCTATGCTTTTTCCGATAAATTGTTCTCTCTGACCGGCAATGTCATTCTTGCCAATATCCCAGCTGTCAAAACGTTCGTCCTTAAGGTCAATGAAAAGAAGAAAAGCGGCCTCCTTGCGCCCAGCCAGGTCAATGCCATGGGGTTGATCGATGAAATCCTCCATTTTGTTCTTGAACAGTACCGGAAACAGAAAAACGCCAATGCTTTAAGCGATGCCCTTGCCTTCATCAACGATCGCTGCGGCAAAAAGGCGGTCACCAGCGCGGTGAAAAAGTTCGTCGAACTGTTCCCGCCGGCTGCCGTATACGCAAAAGAACAAACTGCCGCCAGCTACCTGCGCCAAAAACACAATGTCCACGCTACGATCGCCGAACTGCTCGCGCTGCGCCTGGCCAACACAAACCCGGCCTTCGCGTCCTTCCGCGAATTCTTTAATGATGACGATCTCAATGGCACCGCGTATTTTAAAATATTCGACGGACTGCATGAATTCTTCAAAACTCAACCGCCGTACGGTCCCTATAACCAGCACATTATCGACATGCTGCGCGCGCCAGCAGAAGCGTCGCCGCATTCGCTCGAAGGCCAGCTCCTGTACATCAAAGAGCATTGGGGAATGATCCTGTCGCCGGAAATGAGGGAGCGCCTGACCCGCAGAATACTCCTGTCCCTTGATTTCATCCGGGAGGAAACAAAGGTCCGGGAAGGCGCTGCTGGCGCTGCCAAGCCCCTTGAATTCCAAACGCATGACGGCGATCATGGCGATCGTTTCAGAGATGAAGAGCGTTTCAGCGCCGATACGGATTGGATGCCGGTCGTGGTCATGATCGCAAAACAGACCAATGTCTGGCTGTCGCAGCTTTCGAAAAAATACTCACGGCCGGTCACAAAACTCGACGAGATCCCTGATGATGAACTCAATATCCTGGCCGAATGGGGCATAAACGCACTGTGGTTGATCGGGATCTGGGAAAGGAGCAAACCGTCCCAGAAGATCAAGAACAAATGCGGCAATCCCGAGGCTCTCGCGTCCGCGTACTCGGTCTATGATTACGAGATCGCGTGGGACCTCGGCGGAGAGAACGCATTTAACAACCTTAAAGAACGGGCGCGCAGCCGCGGTATCCGGATCGCGGTTGATATGGTGCCGAATCATACCGGCATTTTTTCACGATGGATCCTCGACCATCCGGACTGGTTCATCCAGTCCAATAATCCGCCGTTCCCGCGGTACGCCTTTACCGGGCCGGACCTTTCTGACGATCCCGGGATCAGTACCTACATCGAGGATGGCTACTGGAACCGGACCGACGCTGCGGTTGTTTTCAAACTGCAGGACAACAACACCGGCAAGGTGCGTTATATATACCACGGCAATGACGGCACGAGCACACCGTGGAACGATACGGCACAGCTCAATTTTCTCCTGCCGGCAGTGCGGGAAGCGGTCATTCAAAAAATCGTTCAGGTCGCAAAAAGGTCGCCCCTGATCAGGCTGGATGCGGCGATGACCCTTACCAAACAGCACTACCAGAGACTCTGGTTCCCGGAACCGGGCACGGGCGGCGACATTCCCTCGCGTACCGTGCACAGCATGACCAAAGGCCAGTTCAACCGGTTCTTTCCCAAAGAATTCTGGCGCGAGGTCGTTGACCGTATACAAAACGAAGCTCCTGACACGCTGCTTCTGGCCGAGGCGTTCTGGCTCCTGGAAGGCTATTTTGTCCGGAACCTCGGCATGCATCGCGTTTATAACAGCGCCTTCATGAACATGCTGAAACGCGAGGACAACGCCAATTTCCGGGTCACGATCAAGAATGTCCTCGATTTCAATCCCGAGATCCTCAGGCGGTTCGTGAATTTCATGTCCAATCCGGATGAAATGCCGGCGATCGAGCAGTTCGGCACCGGCGACAAGTATTTCGGCATCGCCATGATGATGGCGACGCTGCCGGGCCTGGTGATGTTCGGGCACGGCCAGATCGATGGGCTGGGGGAAAAATACGGCATGGAATACCGGAAGGCCTACTGGGACGAAGCGCCTGACCAGTCACTGATCGAACGGCACCGGCGCGAGATCTTTCCCCTGCTGAAAAAACGCCGCCTGTTCAGCGGCGTGGATAATTTTTTTCTTTATGATTTTTATGACAGTTCAGGCGCCGTGATCGAAGACGTTTTCGCTTATTCCAACAGTACCGGCCGCGAGCAGGCGCTTGTAGTCTATAACAACAAGTACCAGAACGTCAAGGGCTGGATAAAAAATTCGGTCAATCACAAAAGCGGTGGAGCGTCGGTCCGGAAGATCCTGACGCAGGCGCTGGGGCTGAGACCGGACGATGATCATTATTATTCATTCCGGGACCGCGCTAGCAATCTTGAATATGTCCGCTCCGGCAAAGACCTTGCTCAAACCGGCCTGTATGTTGAGCTCGGCGCCTACCAGTACCATCTGTTCATGGATTTCAAAGAGATCCACGATCCTACCGGTGATCATGCAAAATTGTGCGCGGTTTTAAACGGCCGCGGCGTGGATTCGATCGTCCAGGCGCTCCGCCACATGAAACTGGAACCGGTGACCGCGCCTTTCCGCCAGCTTGTCAACAAAGAGACGCTGGTCGCCATGGAAGCGGCCGACGATAAACTGCCCCTGATTGAAAAAATGTATAAGGTCACCACCGCCATAAAAAAATTCACGGACAGCCCGGGCAGCGAGTCGACCGTCATCGGTGATTTCACCTTACTGTGGCGGGTCATAAAAGACCGTCTGGAACCGACCATAGAGTCCCGACAGCCCTTGAGTTCATATGTCGTGCCCTCGCGCGTCACCAGGCATGCCATCCTCTATTTGTGGCTGATCACGCGGGGTCTTGGCAAGTTGAAGACCGGCACCGGGTTTGAACAACAGAGCATTCTGTTCTTCGATAACCTGCTCCTCGGCGACGTCATTTTCTATGTCCTCAAGGATTTTGGCCAGGACCAGCCGGCCGCGGAACGTCATATCCGGCTGATCAAGACCCTGATCAGCACCGAACGGATCACCGACGAATTGACCGCCGCAAACCTAAGCGCGCTCATGAATGATCGCCTTGTTCAGCAGTACATCAGTGTCCACGAACACGGCGGCATCACCTGGTTCCATAAAGAAAGCTTCGAAGAACTGATGCAATGGCTCTTCCTGGTCGCTGCGGTAAAAGCGCTGGCGCAGAGTGCTGATGACCCGGCATCGGCCAGCGTCCGGATCGAACGTGACCATGCACTGCTGTCCACTCTTTTAGCATCTTCCATTAGATCGGAATACCGCTGGAACGACCTTTTGCGGTCAATGCCGGCGGTCAAAACGAATTCTTGACAGATTTTAAATTATCGCTATACTACGTTATTAAAGAAACTGAAAAAGGAGGATACATGAAAAAAGCTCTGATCGGTTTGGTGGCCGCCATTGCGCTGGTCGGTGCGGTCGATCTAGACGGCAGGATCGGAATGGGTCTGGGGTTCAGCCCGGATACGTATCTTGAGTCTGGGCTCACGACCCTGGGGTTCCCGGTTATTGACCTGGCCGTGACAAAATTCGGGTTCAGCCCCAAGATGGCGGTGGAACCAATATTCCAGTTCACCATGGTCAACGCAAATGACAATACATCTATCCGTTTCAGGCTCGACGCACTGCTCGATATCCTTATGAAAGGCCACAGTAAAACCAACGTGTATGCGAAAGCCGGCCTTGGCTTCATGTTTTACTCAACCGGTGCCCCTGGAGCCGATGCTGAATTCGGCCTGAGCGTACCTTTCGGGTTCGGCCTTGAACATTTTTGCAGCGAGCATTTTTCCATCAATCTCGCGGCCATAAGCGGACTCACTTTCATCTCCAACCCGCCAGCAGGCGGTGATTCCTACCTCAACTTCAAGCTCGGTAACGAAAAACCGTTCGCGTTCTACCTGCTCTGGTATTATTAAAGACTTTTAGCCCGCCCCTGTTACTCCCTGCTAATGGGAGGACGGGGGCGGGGGCTTAAATACCGCCATGGCCAACTACCGGTATATAAACCACACCGCCGACCTCGGCATTGAGGTCAAGGCCAGGACGTTCAAAGAACTCTTGAAAAATATCAGCAACGCGATCTTCGAAACCCAGATCTCCGGCACTGTTGACGCGGTCAAGACCATGCGTTTTTCGATCCAGAGCAAATCCCTTGGTGACCTGGTGATCGATTGGTGCCGCGAACTGATATACAACTTCGCGGTTAAAGGGTTCATCCCCAAGATCTATCGTATTTCAGTAAAAAAATTCTCGCTCTCAGCCGATCTCATGGGGGATACATTCAGCATTGAAAAGCATAAAGTAAAACTGGAGATTAAGAACGTCACGTATCATAAATTCAAACTGAAGAAACTGCAATCCGGCTACAAAACAATGCTCATTTTTGACGTGTAAAGCGCCCAAACTCATATCTGCCAGCCGCGCCGTCTTGACTTTTCGCGGTTTTCATGTACAATAACCGGTGGCTAAGACGGTAACAGCTAAATACCAGATATGACAGTAATGACCCAATTACTGATCTATTGACAAAACCGAGGATTAGCGAAGAGAAGGAGGTAGATAATGGCAACAAAAGGGATCCGAAATATTGGTTTCTTTGGGCACGCAGGCTGCGGCAAGACGACCATTGCTGACGCGATCCTGTACCTTACCGGCGCGAATACCAGGTTCGGAAAAGTTAGCGAAGGCACATCGGTGTTTGACACAGAACCGGAAGAATTGAAACGCGGCTGCAGTCTGAACCTTGGCCTGGCGACACTGGCGTACCGCGATTTTACTTTCAACATCGTCGACACGCCCGGATATTCCGATTTCATGGGTGAAGCGCTCAGCGGCATTGAGGCCATCGACAGCGCGGTCATCGTAGTTGACGGCGTTGACGGCATCGCCGTCGGTACGGAGCGCTATCTCCACGAAGTCGAAAGGAAAAACCTCCCTTGCCTTTTCTTCGTTAATAAACTGAAAAAAGAGAATTCTGATTTTTTTGCGGTTTTTGAAGGGTTGAAAGACATCACTAAGAGACGCATCATCCCCATGACCATCCCGGTCGGCAGCGCCGAAAAAACGCAGGGCATCGCCGACGTGTTCCTTAATAAAATCTACACCTTCCAGGACGGCAAGCCGGTTGAAGGTGCGGCACCGGCCGATATTGCGAGCAAGCTCGAGAAGTACCGGGACCTGGCGGTCGAGATCGCCGCGGATTTTGACGAGGCGATCATGAACAAATACGTCGAGGGATCAAAGGTCACACTCGAGGAATGTATCCCCGCGATCAAGAAGGGCATCGCGCAGAACCAGATCTCGCTGTGCCTGGCCGCGGACGCCCTGGAATTAATCGGCATCACCAATCTCATCGATGCCCTTATCGAACATTACCCTTCGGCCGAAGCGATGCCTGACTTCACGATCGGTTCGCAGTCGCTGAAAAGGAGCGACGACGCGCCGTTCGTCGGCTACATATTCAAGACCGCGGTCGAACCCCATCTCGGCGAGCTTTGTTACCTTCGTGTGCACAGCGGCAAGGTTCAGGTCGGCGAAACCGTGACCAACGCCACGAAAGAATCGACGGAAAAGATCAACCAGATCCTCGTTCTCAAGGGCAAAGAAAGAAAGGAAACGAACGTACTGCCGAGCGGCATGATCGGAGCGCTGGTCAAGCTCAAAGACACGCACACCGGCGATACCCTGGCGGTCAAAGTTAACGGTAAGTTGCCGGCCATCAAGTTTCCCCTGCCATCGATATCAATGGCGATCATCCCCAAGGCAAAAGGCGATGAGGAAAAAATATCAACCTGTTTGAACAAACTCCGCAACGAAGATCCCACCTTTAATTTCGCGTATGACCCGGAAATAAAACAGCTTATTATTTCCGGAATCGGCGAATTGCATCTCGATACGATCCTGGCGCGGCTGCAGAGAAAATACAGTGTCAGCGTTGACCTGGCAAAACCGCGGATCAAATACCGCGAGACATTCACGAGAAAAACCGAGGCCCAGGGCAAGTACAAAAAACAAACCGGCGGCCACGGGCAGTACGGCGACTGCTGGCTGCGCATTGAACCGCTGGGACGCGGTCAGGGGTTCGAGTTTGAAGACGCCATCACCCAGGGCCGGATCCCGGGACGCTATGTCCCATCGGTGGAAAAAGGCGTCCGGGAATTCCTGGAGCAGGGATTCCTGGCCGGGTACCCGGTCGCTGACATCAAGGTCAGTGTTTATGACGGCTCGTACCACGAGGTAGATTCGTCCGACATCGCGTTCAAGATCGCGGCGTCGATGGCGATGAAAGCGAACGCGGAAAAGGGCGACGTCGTGCTCCTGGAGCCGATCAGCGAAGTTGAAGTGTATGTTCCCGAAAAATTCATGGGCGACGTGATCGGCGACCTGAACAGCCGCCGGGGCAAGATCATGGGGATGGAAGCGGTGGGCAAGAACCAGATGATAAAAGCCATCGTGCCGGAAGCGGAAATGTATAAGTATTCGACCAGCCTGCGCTCGATGACCCAGGGCCGCGGTTACTTCATCATGAAATTCCACCATTACGAAGAAGTGCCAAAGGAAATCACCAAGAAAATCGTCGAGGAATCCAAAAGAGAAGCCAAGTAACGCCGCAACTTAAGAACCATGAGACCAACGCTGATCCAGATCGGACCCATCGGTTTACCATCCTACGGAGTGATGCTGCTGATCTCGTTCGTTGTCGGGCTTTTCCTGGTCAAGCGGTCAGCCAAGCGTTACGGCATTTCGCCGGCTTTTGTCGAGAACCTCGCTTTCTGGATCATGGTCGGCGTCATCGTTGGCGGCCGGCTGCTTTATGTCTTTTTTCACTGGAGCGATTTCGAATCGGACATCCTGGTCATATTTAAGATCTGGACCGGCGGCATGATGTTCTTCGGGAGTTTTATCGGCGCCTTGGTTGCCGGTCTGCTGTACGTCCGCAAACAAAAGGTTTCCCCTCTCCTGCTGTCCGACCTGATCAGCCCCAGCTTTGGCCTGGGCGAGTTCTTTACCCGAATCGGCTGTTTCCTTAACGGCTGCTGTTTCGGGATACCGTCCGCTCTGTTCTGGTCGGTAAAATTCCCCTTTGGTTCCTTGCCGGCCCGCGCCTATTCCTGTGACACCGCGCTCCACCCCACGCAACTCTATTCCTCGCTTTTCGGCCTTCTCCTTTTTTTCTTCCTCCAGAAACGGCTCGGTGAGAAACACTACCGTGGGGAATTATTCGCCATCTACCTGGTGGTATCAGGACTTTTCAGGTTCGGCATTGATTTCATCCGTCATTACGAGAATGCCGCGAACCTGCTGGTCAACCAATTCATTTCCGGCGCGACCGTTATCGCTGGCATCATAATGCTGGTCTTAGTGTACAAAAAAAAGACGGCTGACAAGCGCATCGTCTAGCCAGTAAAGAGGAACTCCTCGGCTTGAAACTGGATAATGGTCTGGCAACACTATCCAGTTACTTCATTGACTTCATGTTGCCCCGCACCTGCATTGTCTGTAAGCAGGAGATCGACCGGGGCGCTGTCTGCAACAGTTGCCTGGATACGATAACGCACATCCGCAATCCGGCCTGTCCCGTCTGCGGCAGGCCGATCCAAAAACAAAAAAAATGCGCCTACTGCCGCTACGAAAAAGATCTTGATTACGGCCGTGCTTGGGCCCTTTATGTACCGCCCCTGGACACGGTCATGCATTTTTTCAAATACCGGAGCTTCCGCGACCTGGCCTTATTTCTGGGCCTGTCCATGGCGAACATCGTACGCTATGATCCGCGGTTAAAGGAAGCCGATTGCGTCGTGCCCGTACCCCTGTTCTGGTGGAAAAAATTACGGCGCGGTTACAACCAGTCGCGCTTGCTGGCGTCGGTGATCAGCCGCGAATGCGGGATCCCGCTGCACGACACACTGGCGCGGACCCGCAACACCCGGACGCAGACCAAGCTTAACGGGGAAAAACGGTTGCGCAATGTTCGCGGCGCTTTCCGCTTAAACGGCAACGGGTTCCAGGACAGCACGATCCTGCTGGTCGATGATGTCATGACTACCGGCGCCACGATAAGGGAATGCGCGCGCGCGCTCAAACGATCAGGAGCGGCCCGCGTCTATTCCATCGTAGCTGGCATAACGCCGGGGTAAAGATCGTTGCGCAAACAGCAGAATGATGAATTAAAGGAGGTTTAATGATCATGATCATAATGATCGCCGTCATGTCCGCGCTGGCGCCACCGTCAGGCGTCAAGGCGTACGACACGCCCGGTGACGGCGGCAGTTCTATCACTATCGAATGGCAATTGTCTCCGGATGATGAAGACGTGGACGGTTACGAGATCCACCGGAGCACGGACAACGTAACATTTGAAAAAGTCGGTTTTGTGGGCAAGGGAATTGCGCAGACCGAAGATAAAACCAAGGACATTGAGCGTTATTTCTACCGGATCGCCGCGGTCAGGGACACCGCGCGCGCTTATTCCCCATCCCATGGACCTTTTTCAAGCTCTGCCCAGTGGTTCAGCACGACCATGTGGAACGTGCTGATCGGATTTATCGTATCCTCTTTCTTCATTATCTTCTACATCTACCGCGCCCGCAAGGGCAGATCCCTTTTCATCAGGAAGATCGCGGGCTTGAGCGCGGTCGATGACGCGGTCGGCCGCGCCACGGAAATGGGCAAACCCATCCTCTACAGCCTGGGCCTGGGGCAGATCGACGCGATCGCGACGATTGCCTCGCTCAATATCGTGGGCGAAGTCGCCAAAAAATGCGCGGAGTTCGAGACCAAGTTCCTGTGCCCGACCTTTGATCCGGTCGTCTACACGGTCTCGCGGGAGATCGTCAAGCAGTCTTATAGCACCGTGGGTAAACCCGACCGGTATGACCCGAACAGCGTCTTTTACCTTGCGGCCAGCTCCATGGCTTACGCTTCGGGCATATGCGGCATCATGACTCGCGAACGTCCGGCTACTAATTTCTGGATCGGCAGTTTCGGCGCCGAGTCCCTGATCCTGGCCGAAACGGGCGCCGCCATGGGCGCGATCCAGATCGCCGGCACCGACAATGTCACCCAGCTGCCGTTCTTTATAACCGCCTGCGACTATACCCTTATCGGCGAAGAACTATACGCAGCATCGGCTTATATCTCAAAAGAACCCCTCCTGCTCGGCGCGATCAAGGGCGAAGATTTCATCAAGGTGATAATCGTCGGCCTGCTGCTGGTCGGTTCGGTTATCGGGCTGGTAACCAAGTTTCAGATCCTGTCGCTGTTCAAATAAGGAGAACTGCCATGAAGAAAAAGATCCCCCTCGCCCTTGTTTTTATTGCCGGCGTCTCCGGGCTGGTTGCCGCGTTCGTTCCCCACCCCATCGTGAAGGCCGGTGATGAAATCATGCGCAACGATGTTCTGCGGATTATCCAGTCCTTCGCCTTCATCCTCGCCTTGAGCAGCCTTGTGTCCGTGCACACGTCCAAGATCAGAACCAGGCGCCACAAATGGCCTTATTCGATCGTACTGCTGGCATCATTCCTGATCACCTCGGTCATCGGCCTGGGCGGCGGCGTCAGCGGTAAGGGCATCTTGCCGACGCAGATCGGCAATTTCAATTTCAACATCCAGACCATATACCAGAACGTCATCATCGCCCTTAGCACCTCGATGTTCGCCCTGCTCGCCTTCTACATGGCTTCAGCTTCATACCGCGCTTTCCGCATCCGCTCTTTTGAAGCCACGCTCCTGCTTTCGGCCGCATTCATCGTCATGCTGGGCGTGCTGCCCATCGGCGACGCGATATCCCATCACCTGCCGGCGTTCGCTCAATGGATACTGGACGTGCCCAATGCCGCGGGCCAGCGCGGCATTGCGTTCGGCATCGCGCTCGGCGGCCTGGCAACCGCGCTCAAGATCGTGCTGGGCATAGAACGTTCCTGGCTGGGCGGAGGCGGCGCATGAAGTTATTTGAAACGCTTACTCGGATCGACCGCCGGATCATTTTTCTCGCTCTCGGCGGGCTGATCATATTCTCGCTGTTGTTCCCGCGTTTTCTAAAGGTCAGGGTATTCCCCCCGGTCACCAAACTCTATGAAGCGATCGATAAGATCACGCCGGACAAAGCGCTTATCCTGGATATCTCCTACGGACCGCAGTATCAGGCAGAATGCGAACCCATGGCTTATACCGTGCTGCGTCACGCTTTCAAGAACCGCACCAAGGTCCTCGCGCTCAGCCTGTACGCAGAGTACCTGGGTCTGGCGAAAAAAGTGCTGGATGATGTGATCGCGGAATACAACCGCAACGCGACATCCCGCGCCGACAGCTTGATCTACGGACGAGATTATGTATTTCTTGGCTGGCAGCCTCCGCCTATTATTCCCATCCTCGGCATGGGCGAGAGCATCGCCGGCGTTTACCAGGTCGACTACTATGGGAACCAGACCGACACGCTGCCGCTCATGAAGCATATCAAGAACTACAACAACGTCGACATTCTTGTGGCCCTGGGCGGCGGCACCGGTTCTGAAAAGTGGTGGGCCCAGTTCGCTCAGCGGAAATTCGGCCTCCGCGTGGGCGCCGGTTGCAGCGCGGTGCTGGGCGCCGATTACTACCCGTATTATCAGTCAGGGCAGTTCACCGGCATGATGGTTGGTGTCAAAGGCGCTGCCGAATACGAAGAGCTTGCTTCCTCGCGGGCCAACATAACGGCAGAACGCGTGGCGAGCGAGCGCATGCTGTCGCTGACCTATGCCCACCTGATCATGATCGCCTTCATCGTCATCGGCAACATCAGCTACTTCGTAACCAGGAGGAAAAAATGAACTTTGACCCGTGGATCTGGATAGGCGCGCTTCTCAGCCTCGCGATCTTTTCGTTCCTGTACAAAGAAAACCCGGTTTACTACGTTGCCGAGCATATATATATCGGCGTTATCAACGGGTACCTGGTCACGTTCTACTGGCATAACATCCTCGTCCCCATCCTGTTCAAGCGCCTTTTTTCCGGCATGTACCTGCTCATCATCCCGGCGTTCATCGGGATGCTCTATTTCACGCGCTTCATCCCCAGACTGTCATGGCTGGTCAGGATCCCGATCGCCCTGTTCATGGGGTATTATACCGGTCTGTTCATTCCGGTTACGATCCAGGCCGACATCATAAAACAGATCCAGGCGACGCTCCTCAATTCACAGAACTTCAAGATGTGGAATGCCGGGGCTCTGGGCATTGTCTGGTCGGTGATCCTGCTAATCGGCGTCATCTGCACGATCTCTTACTTTTATTTTTCCCGTGAGCACAAGGGCGTCCTGCGCGTGACCTCGCGCATCGGCATTGTTTTTATCATGCTCGGTTTCGGCGCTTCGTTCGGCTACACGGTCATGTCCCGCGTAACCCTGCTGATCGGAAAACTGCAGTTCCTCATGGGAGACTGGCTGGGGATTATAAAATAGGAATTCGACCTGTCATTTCAGATAATAATCGTGATCACGCCATTATGCCAATTGGCGAAATAACGCAGTCTGTGAATGGAAAGGATGCGAAATGCTTACGACATTGAATGATGTCCTGCCGGACGCGAAGAAAAAACACTATGCGGTCGGCGCTTTCAACACCTCCAACCTGGAGATCACCCAGGCGATCCTGGCCGCGGCCCAGGCGCTGTCTGCGCCGGTGATCATCGCGGTCAGCGAGAAAGCGATCCAGTACGCAGGCCTGCCTCAGATCACGGCGATCATAACGGGGTTGGCGCGTAAAATAAGGATCCCGGTGGTCATTCACCTTGACCATGGACCGTCGTTCGAACTGGCCGAAGCGTGCATCCGCGCGGGGTTCACGTCGGTCATGATCGATGCCTCTGCGCTGCCGTATAAGGAAAACGTCGGGCTCACCCGCAAGGTGAAAGCGTTTGCCCGCAGGCACAAGGTGTCGGTCGAAGCCGAGATCGGCCGTCTGGCCGGGATCGAGGATAACGTCGCGGTGTCCCATGATCAGGCGCTTTACACCGACCCTGGAGAAGCCCGGCGTTTTGCCCGGGAAACAGAATGCGACGCCCTGGCGATCGCCATCGGTACTTCCCATGGCGCTTACAAATTCAAGGGCAAGCCAAAACTGCGAATCGATATCCTGAGGCAAATCGCCGCGGAAGTGAAGATCCCCCTTGTTTTGCACGGCGCGTCGAGCGTCAAGAAAAACTATGTGGAGTTGGTCAACAAATACGGCGGAAATCTGACCCACGCGCGCGGCGTCACGGATGCGTTGCTCAGATCGGCCATAAAGAGCGGTATTACCAAGATCAATGTCGACACGGACCTGCGCATCGCGTTCACCGCGGGAATAAGGCAGTACCTGACCGAAAACCCGGCTGATTTTGACCCCCGCAAATCCCTTGCCGCCGGCCGGGACCAGATCACCAGGGTGATCAGGGAACGGATCAGGGTGTTCGGCTCAAAAGGCAGAGCTTAACAAGTTTTGCCTATATGTATCTGGCACCTAGCATCTAGTATCTGACATCTAGCACTTAGAACCTAGCATCTGTGTTTATGTGATATTTTTTTGAGAAACCGGCATATATCTAACATGAAAAGGCGGGGGACCATGAAATCCTCATTATTCAGCATTTCGATCGTTTTGACGCTAATGCTTAACTCCTGGGCGGACGCGCAGAAGGTTGCGGATACGGGCGACGGCGACATTGAACAGCTGTTCACTGATTTTGTCCGTGATTACGTGGCACTGAGCCCGACTACGGGCACGACCCTGGGACTTCCGGCATCAGCCGGTATCCCGGTCCGCAATGACCTTCTCGACGACATTTCGCAAAAAGGCCAGGATCAGGAGTTCGCCCTGTACAAGGAATACCGCGCGCGTCTTGACCGTCATGAAGAAAAAGACCTGACTGTTTCCCAGCGGCTGGCCTGCGCTCAGCTTAAGTGGTACATGGACATGCGGACCGCGGGTGACGCATATCGCTATAACCGGTACTTGATCAACCCTGGTTTTGGATTTCATAATGAATTGACGACCCTCATGACCGAGCATCACAAAATAAAGAAATTTAAGGACGCTGAAGATTATATCGCGAGGTTGAAAGGCTATCAGACCTATATTCAACAGCTGCTGGATCACCTTGCTATCTGCGAACAGAAAAAAGCGGTCCCGCCGGTCTATATAATTTCAAACCTGGAAGAGATCTTATCTGAATTCATTTCTGTTCTTCCAATCGAAAATATCCTCTATACATCGTTCCGGGACCGTTTATCGGAGATCAGTGCCGCTGATGCCAGAACAAAAGACCGGTTGAAAAAAGAAGCTTTGAAAGCGATCGATAATTCCGTCTATCCGGCATACCGAAATGTCATATCGTATCTCGCCACATTGAGACCAAAAGCTGATAGTCTTGCCGGTGTTTGGAAACTGCCCCAGGGCAACGCTTATTACCAATACTGTCTCAATTTTCACACCACCACGGGCATGGCGCCGGCTGAGATCCATGAACTGGGACTGGCCGAGGTCGCGCGTATCGAGCATGAACTTGTTAAGATTTACAAAGAACTTGGGATCCCCGGTAAAAATTACCAGGAAATGGCTATTGCCTTCCAAAAGCTAATATTGGCCGATACCACCGGTAAATTTCTCTATCCGGCAACGGATGTGGGCAAACAGCAAACCCTTAAAGGTTACCAAACAATAATCGATACGATGTACGCGCACTTGCCGGATATGTTCGGCACCGTGCCTAAAGCGGTCGTAAAGGTCGGTCGCGTACCCGAATTCAAAGAGGCGACGGCCGGGACATACTATCAGCCGCCGCGTCTGGACGGTACTGGAGGCGGGATCTTCTACGCCAACCTTGGTTACCGGCACTCCAAGCCGGGCATGAAAGCGTTGACTTATCATGAAGCAATACCCGGCCATCACCTTCAGATCGCTCTGGAACAGGGATCGGCTGACGCGCGTTTGTTTAAAAGTTTATTTTTCTTCACGGGCTATGTCGAGGGCTGGGCCCTCTATGCTGAGCGCCTGGCATTGGAAAACGGTTTTTATACCGATCTGTACAGCCGCATCGGTTATCTGCGCTCTGAATTGTTCCGCGCCGTGCGCCTGGTCCTGGACACCGGTATTCACTGGAAAAAATGGTCGCGCGATCAGGCGGCCGCGTACATGCAGGAACACTGCCTGTGGAGCGCCGATGGAGAGATATACCGCTACATTGTCTGGCCGGGCCAGGCATGCGCTTACAAGACCGGCGAGCTGGCCATCATCCGCCTGCGCGAATCAGCGCGCGCAGCGCTGGGCAGGGATTTCGATATCAGAGAATTCCATGATGAGATACTTCGCTACGGCTCGATGCCGCTTGACCAGCTCGAAGAACTTTTGGAAGACTACATCGATACAAAAAAGGGTGCTAATTACTAGCCGTTTTACTACATGCTACTTATCGAAGATCCCGCTTTATCAATGCTGTTTTTTTATGAAATAAAAGCGGGACTACTTACTGTTATTTCGTGTACCTGAAGTCCCGACCGATAGAAAAAAATATCGCGGCGGTTTTGCATTTAAAACCGTCGCCCCATTGCGGATCTGTGGCACCGGTGGTCAATTGGACCGGTCCGATGGGCGTATCCATCCATATTCCAATGCCGCATCCATAGTGGTAATCCAGACTGAGCGGGTCGGTAATATTGAGGATATTTGTAATGTCCGAAGTGAGCCCGGCCGCGCCCACCAGTCTTAAATAGAGCGAAAAAGTCCTGCTTCGAGCTGTGCCCAGAACGCGGTAGTTAAGGCTCACGTTGGAAGTCAGTTTTTGCCTGCTCATTACGTGTTCTAACCGGTATCCGACGAATGACGCGCCGCCGGTATAAAAGCGCTCTGACCAAGGCAGATCGCCGGCCGAGGCGCCGGCGCAAAGAACTCCCGAAGTGCTGAAACGTCCGAAGAGCGGTTTGTTCGCGTCAGTAATGAGCG
Organism: bacterium; assembly: GCA_036382775.1. Taxonomy (NCBI): domain Bacteria; species bacterium. The sequence continues at coordinate 130,868 of DASVHD010000029.1, forward strand.
CTATCCGTATGAATTCCGCGCGGCTGTGAAAAAGAGAACCCGCATACTGCCATTCAATTCGGACGAAGTTGTTGTCCGACGAGAGGTCGCACCCGGCTTCGTCATTCTGCTCGACTGATATGGTCGGCCCGATGATCCATTCGTCCATGGGCAGGGTATCGAACACGGCGAGTTGCGGAAAACGGTACAACGCCTGGTGCGCCTTGAAACCAAAGCCCACGTAAGTATCGTATCCAAGGTTGCAGTTTATCTCCGACGCTGCGCCCCGGCAGTCAATGTTATAATCGGCAACCCAGCCCGAACCATCGTAATACGACCGGTCAATGGATGACCAGAATGGATCGATGTGCCCGAATAACGTTGTATATTGGGGGTTCAAGTATTCAATCCGCACGCGGTATTCGCTCGGCTCGCCCAGCGTCGCTATTCCACTGGCGCCGAAACTGCTGCCCCCGATATTGTCAATGCCCATTTCCAGGCCGATCGTCGCATTATCATAGTTGTCATAACGCAGTCCCAGCAGGTAATACCCGAAATCCCGCTCGTGCACTTCGATCGTGATCTCAACCGAATCCCCGCCGTCATGCAAACGGTAATCGACATGTTCGAACAGGCCGGTCTCGTAAAGCTTGATCAGGTCTTTGATAAAAGCGTCAAAATCGAGCTGGCTTCCGGGTATTATTTTCAGGATCCTGGATATTTTTTTTGCGGACAGTGTCTTCATTCCTTCAAATGATATCTTTCTCACAAACGGTAGCGGCCGATGCGTGATCTCTTTCTTTGCCTTTATTATCGTCCTGCCCGCGATACTCTCGCGGATCCCGTCCAGTGCCATTTCCGCTGTCTGTTCGCCGACCGCGATCAACTCCTTTGCCTGATCATAATTAGTGGCGTCAAATTGCGAGAGGTCCGGTTCGATCAGGATATTGGCGATCTTTTTCTGCTTTTCAATGTCCGAAATGCCGAACATGCTGGTCGTGCGGGAGATGATATCAATCATGGATACGCCGGCTTGCTCGTTTTGCTTTATGGTCAGCGACGCGATGATAAGATCAGGTTCCATTTCTTTTATCGGTTCCACCGGCAGGTACTGCATAACGCCGCCGTCAACCAAACGCATATTCGTGAACATGCTAGGAGCGAAAACGCCTGGTATGGCGATGCTGCCCCGGATCGCTTTTACGAGACTGCCGCTGCAGAACGTGATCTTGCGGCCCGAGTTCAGATCCACGGCGATCAGGCGGAGGGGGATCGCCAAGCTGTCATAATTGCCGCCGGCATCGTATTCCGGCCGGGCCAGGTGTTGCGCGAGAAAGAACTCCACGTTCTGCAGGTTGGCCACGCCGCTGGGCAGGGCGGGGCTGAAACCATGGTGCTCCAGGCTGACAAGATAGCCCAGTCTCTGCCGCGTGCCCGGGTGCTGGTTCACGCCGGACGGAAGGCCAAAAACGATCATTTTCTTCCAGTCGATGCCAAGGGCGATACTTTCGATCTGCGTGGCGGTATAACCAGCGGCGTAAAGGCTGCCGATTATCGAACCCATGCTGTTGGCGGATATACACGAAACGTTGATCCCCTCCCGTTCCAACACCTTGAGCACGCCGACATGGGCAAGACCCAGGGCGCCGCCGGCGGAAAGGACCAGCCCGATCTTTACCGAGTCAGCCGGTGCCGGATCCCCGGCGACCGTGAAGACAGGCATCGAAAAAATAATGGTGATCACCATTGAAAAAGCAACTGGAGATCTACGCCCCGCTTTATCCATGATCCCATCCTTTCTTGCTTACCGGCTGAATTATACAATTTTGCGCAGCAAAATCAATACGCGATTGAAACGACCGGATCGAATATTTTGTCTTTAATCACATGATCAACTAATAACGTAATTGACTGCCTTGTCCAATATCAGTACGAAACCGGATTGTTAAGCATCAGATATTGCGTTTCATTTAGTTTTAAAGCCGCCTTCAGCTTTTTCAGGTCCATGATGGCCCGCGGCCTGGTTCTCAATCCCGTCGCCGCGCAAAAGACCGCGATGTTCTGCGAAACGATCCCCGCGTCCATGGCCGCCCACACAAGCTTCAGCGAATCGCCGCCATGTTTGAACCGGGAGATATCGGAAACAAGCAGCAAGATCACGGGCGCCTTTGCCGCGAACTCCTGCCGCGAGGCAACCAGCGACCTTGTGTCTCCCTCGGTCACTTGACCCAGCGCGTGCTTTTTCGCGTCATAAAGGTAAGTACCTTGTTTGAGGCAAACATAAATATCAACGTCCTGCGCGTTCGTCGCCGATGGCGCGGTGCGCTTTCCGTTCTCTGGCCGGTTGATCCCGTTAGCGGCCCAGATGAGGTCGGACAGGTCCTGGTCACTGAGCATGACCGTATCGAAATCGGTCGCCGAAGCTCTTACCTTAAGGGCTTTCATGACCGGCAACCCGCGCGTGGTGTCCGGCGGGATCAGCTGGATGGCCTGACCCGCCTGGGCGTACGATAAACAAAACATGACGTTCAATAATATGCCAATGATAACCGACTTTTTCATGATTCTCCTTTCCTTTAGATCTAATCCCGGGTATCCAAGCTCTATTTCACCGCCTGAATGTAAGCACTGACAACATGCTCGGCCAGGAACCTTATCATCGTGAGTTTTTTCCGGTCGGCTTGAGAAAACCCTTTGTAGTCTGCAGCTGCCGCTTTGACTATTTTACCCGCTTTGTCATTTACCGCGATCTTGATATTTTTGAATCCGGCCGCCTTGACCGCCCGCTTGTAATCATCAAGCAGGATTGCGCCGCCGATGCAGCTCGTGTACGCCTCGATACTGTTCCTTAACTTCGGAGGCAGCTTCTTGACCAGGGCCAGGTCCGAGACCGCGATCCTTCCGCCTCTCTTCAGCACGCGGTAGACTTCTTTCAGAACCGCCCTTTTATCCGGCGCCAGGTTGATAACGCAATTCGAGATCACGACGTCCGCGCTCTGGTCTGCGACCGGCAGATGCTCGATCTCGCCCAGCCGGAACTCGACGTTGTTATACTTGACCTTCATTGCGTTTTCCCGCGCCTTTTCGATCATTTCCGGTGTCATGTCCACGCCGATCACCCGTCCCTTTTTACCAACCCTTTGGGCGGCGAGAAAACAATCAAAACCGCCTCCGGATCCAAGGTCGACGACCGTGTCTCCCGCTTTAAGCGACGCGATGGCGACCGGGTTGCCGCAGCCCAACCCCATATTCGCGCCTTTTGGTGCGGAATTCAGTTCTTTCGCCGAATAACCCATGGCTTGGCCCGATGTTTGAAGTTCGCCGATTCCGCATTCGCATGGCTCAGCCGGACCGCAGCATGAACTACCCTGTTTAGCCACCGCGGCATACGTTTTCCGCACTGCTTTCCTGATCTTATTTGCCTTCATTTTAAGCCTCTTTTCCCTTGCCCAGCACCGAATCAACCTTTATCTTCACCATCCGGTCAAGCTCTTCGACCTTCATCAGCATGAAGCAGCATGATCCTTTCTCGCCGCTTAGCGCAACGACCGCCAGCTTGTCGCCGGCCTTGATCTTTGCCTTATCCCGCAGTTCTTTCGGCAGCACGATCTGTCCCCGCTCGTCGACCCCCACCACTGCCGAGACGCTGCAACAATCCCCGCCGCCTCCGCCCGGGACGCATCCCACCATCCGTTTTTGTCCTTTCATGGTAATTTCTCCTTATCTTTCAGAATATTCTTATTATTCTGATAATTCTGATTTATATGAATTAGACATTAAGCCGATACGAAAAGTTTATTCGGCTTTATCATTTATCGTGGTCTTTTGTTATTGACCTCTGCTTTGCGCCGGTTCTTTTAAATATCGCGGCGGCTTCCTTCAGGCATTTACCAGCTTCCTCGTTCATGCCGGCGTGTTTCATCATAATGCTCAACTCATCCAGCGATCTGGCAAGTTCGATCATCATATTCTGTTTTCTTGCCAGATCTGCCGACTGCTGAAGGTATGTGATCGCTCTCGTGATCAGAATGGCTTTCTTTCCGCCCGATGCACTATACTGCGCGTGAAGCGCTTTGCCCAGCGCCCGCAAGGCGAGGACATCGTGCTCTTTTGTGCCGGTTTCTTTTGCCAAAGACAATGCCTTTTTGGCATAGCCGTATGCCCGGGCTGATCTATCACGGGCTATGCTCAATTCGGCAGTAAAAGCATAGACCTTAGCCAGATTATATTTATCTCCGATCTCCTTTAATATTTTCTCGGCTCTTTCAAGATACCGACCGGCAGCCGCGTATTTTTTAAGCTCAATATAGTAGGCGCCAAAATTCATGCAGGATAGACCGATGCCGTTTTTATCTCCCATTTCCATCCTCATCGCCTGGTCTTTTTTAAAATAACGCAGCGCTTTCTTCAAATTTCCCTTATTTAGATACACCGTGCCGATGTTTTGGTATGCAATGCCGATGCCAACTCTATCTCCGGTTGTCATCGACAGAACAAGTGACCTTTTAAAGCAGTCCAGCGCCTTGTCGAACTTACCTTCGTTGTGATGAAGCAATCCGATATTGCCTAACACCAAACCGGTTTGCGTTTTATCACCGATCTTCTCCGACCTGGAAAGCGATCTTTTATAGTATTCTAGCGATTCTCCGTATTCTCCCTTGTCAAAATAAACAAGCCCGATATTGTTCAAAGCTGTGGCGATCCCTGTCTTATTGCCTATCTCTTCATATATACAGAGCGATCTCTTATATTGTTCCAATGCCTGGTCGATCTCTCCTTTATTGGTGTAGACGGTTCCGATATTCCCATAAATAATCCCAAGCCCCCGCTTATCGCCAATTTCCTGTTTTATTTTAAGGGATTTATTAAAATACTTCAAGGCCTGGTCAGGTTTGCCTTTGCCGTGATAGACTAGACCGATGTTCCCGGAAACCATACTCACCACAATTTTGTCGCCTATTTCCGTAGCAATGGCCAAAGACCGGTTATAATACCTGAGCGCCTTATCCAGTTCTCCCTTATTCCAATAACTGTTCCCGAGGTTATTGCCTGCTACTGCGGTCCCTCTTTTATCATGGGATTTTTTTTGAATCAGAAGCATCTTATTAAAATATTTTATCGCTTTGTCGTAGTCACCCTGACGCCGGGCGACATTGCCGAGGATACCGATCCCCCGTCCATAAATTTTTTGTTCCTTTTTTTGATCGATCTCCGCGAAAGCTTTCCTGACGATCTTCTTAGCCTTGTCAAAATCACTGCTGCCTTCGGTATAAATATAGCCGATATTCAGCATTGTTTCCGGCACGATCAAAGGATCCGGATTCCCGGTTATTTCGGCGGCTTTAAGTATGCTGTGGTAGTCTTCGATCGCCCGGCTGAACTTACCAAGAATTCTATAGACATCGGCCCTGCCGTTAAGCACCCGGACCAGGAGATCTTCAATTGAGTTGGTGGTCATTTTCAGGCGCATATCTGTGCATTATACAACGATTGCCGCTGATGTCAACGAAACGTTCTGTTGGGCTAGATAAATGCTGTAGTGGTAAAAACAGGTTTGCTTGTAGGGAGCTCTAACCTGTTATTATTTTGAATTCGGTCGCGACTTCCACGTTATTTTTCAACATCGCCCATACCGGGCAGAATGTATCTTCTGATAGCTTGATCGCGCTCTGAACATCGGCATCGACCGCATCCTGGGAATTGATGACGAATTCGAGCATGATCTTCCTGAATGACGTCGGGTGTTGATCCCGCCGGACACCCTGAGCTTCGATCACCATTCCGGATACGTCTTTTTTCATCCGCCGGAGCAGGGATGCCACGGTCGAACCGCAGCAGCTAGCAAGGCTGATCAGCAGCAATTCAAGCGACATATAACACTGCCCGTCGCCGAGCGGCGGTACATAATCGATCGTGACCGGTGCGTTCGACCCGGCCGTGCCGGTAAATTGTAGTTTTTTATTGATGAGCTTCACGGTGATCGCCGACTGTTCGTTACCCATGGCATATCCTCCTTAACTTTTTTGCCCTATATATCAAGATGGAAAATCCGGAATCCGATCTTATTGCTTCAGCGATCCCACGATCTCCACCACCAGAACGCTGGAATTCCGAGCGGCATAATCCACGAAAGCATCGAAGTCCACGTCGGCGCTCTCGTTTGCCAGGTCAGACAGGCAGCGGATGATCAAGAACGGGATCCGATTGATCGCGCATACCTGGGCGACCGCGGCGCCTTCCATTTCCACGCAGTCAGCCCGGAAGGTTTTTTCCAGCCACTGGCGTTTAACTTCGCTGGCGATGAACTGGTCGCCCGTGACCACCCGGCCGGTCTTGACCCGCGGATAATGACCGGTTTCCTTGCAGATCTTCTCGGGTATTTCCTGGAACTTGACGTTGCCTGCCTGATCGCGGGCAAGTCTCACCAGAAACGTGTCGGCCGCGTAACCAACCGTATCCCAGGGCGTGAATCCCCCGGGTTCTATCACGCCGTAGTCATGATGGAATACCTTTTCAGAAATGATGATATCGCCTATGTCAAGTTTTGGATCTATGCCGCCGGCAACCCCGCCGAAGATGACGGCGTCGACGTCGTATTTGCTGGCCAATATTTCCGCGGTTATCCCGGCGTTGACCTTGCCCACGCCGGCCATGACCAGAACGCACTCCACGCCTCTGATCTTACCGCGGGCGAATATCCGGCGACTCACGGTATCGACGTATTCCACCTGCATTTGCTCTTTTATGTAAGCGAGCTCCACGTCCATCGCGCTGATTATGCCGATCCTTTCATAAACGCCCGTCCCGAAAAGCAGGATCGATATCAATGTCAACATCGGACCTCCCTGATAGACTTAGATTTTTACAATCGGCGCCTTCGCGCTGAGTCTACTCTTTCCCCCAGAATTTATCAGCTTCTTTTTCCATTTTTTCAAGCCGATCATAATAATCCGCAAACTCGTTCAAGTGCGCGAGCGCGATTTTGCCGGTTGTCAACGGATCATCGTTCGTCACGTTCGTCCAGGCATCGACAGTTCCGTGTTCCAGTTCGACATCCATGCCCCTTCGGAACTGGTCCACGTCGAACTTGTCCCACTTTACGCCGAGTTTTTCGCCGATCTTTTTTGCTTCCTCATCGCTGATATGTTTTTTTGAGCTCACGTATGCCTCCTGTTATCTATCCAGCATATCATCCTTGCGATCCATGTTTTATCCGGCCATATTATCCCGGATTTCCCGCCCAAGTCAAGCGTACAATGATGATCTTATAGCAAGGTGGAATTCAATATTTTCTGATTTTGATTATGGCTGCAGCGCTTTTTTCTAAGGCAAAGTACTCTCCCGCCGCCGAAAGCTCCTCCTGGGTTACAGCGTCGATCTGCTGCATGAGCGTATCGCCGTTAATGCCGAGCTGTTTCTTTCGTCCTATGGCGAAGGCGACGCCGTATGAATCGCCCGCGAGCACACTGTTTGGGTAGGTCTCCCGGCAAAATATAAAGTTGAAATTCCGTCTTGAGGCTATGATTTCCTCATTATCGATCTTCCGGATCCTTATCTCATCCACGTATTTTTCAAGCCGGTCAAGGGCTGCCTCGGGGTTCTCTTGATTTTCAACCGGCAAAACAAGGCTTATGACCTCGGGTCGGTCCAGGGCAGCATAGAAAACCAGGAGCGTATTCGGGGAAAATTCCAATGCCTGCGAATTTACCTGAAGTCTATGTACTAAAACCAGATAAGCCGGATGCAATCGGTCTGCCGGAGAGGGAGCCCTGTATGATAGAGCGACACAGGACTGGGCATTTGGAAAAGATGGTGTTATATCTTTGATCTGTAATTTTTTATGGCCAGGTAAAGGAGTAACGGTCTTGGCTGGGACCGGTTCACCGGTCTGGATATTCGAGAACAATTTGTCGATCCGCTTCCTAATTTTTCCCGGCTCCACGGGCCCGCAGACAATGATCTGCGCATTGACCGGTTTGTAAAAGGTGCTCGCGCGCGCGCGCAGTTCGTCAACGGTTATGGTCCGTATCTGTTCGCTCACCCCGCCCTTGCGCTCTTTGAGCTGAGAGCCGAGAAGCATTTCCGCCGAAAGGTTCTGGCTGGCGAGCATCGGGATCCTGTCGTACATATTGATGAGTTCCTTTTCGATCCGGGGGATCTCCCGGTCGAGGTCATTTTCGGTGATATCGATACTTTTCATCCTGGCCGCGGCCATCCTGAGCTCCGCATCAAGTTGTCTCTTGGGGAAAACTGTGGCGATGACCGTGTAATCCATGCCGGTCTGGGCGTTCCATCCTTTTGGATAGTCAGCCATAAAGCGATTGATATCCCGGGACGGAAATGCTCCGGCGGCTGAGGTGACGTAAAGGTGTTCGATAAGATGCGCCATGCCTGATTTTTCCAGCGGGTCGCTGGTTTCACCGATCGAATATAATGTGACCATGGAGATAAGCTCTCCCTTTTTAAAGGGAATGATAATGACCTTGAGCCCGTTGGAAAGCTGGTATTCAGTTATCGATGATTGCCGCGCGCAGGATATTACTACGGCAGAGATCAATATCGTTGCGATAAAATATTTCATGGATCCTTCTTAATTTTGCAGAAAGGGATTATTGCATTTTTCTTCGCTAATCGTGGTTGTTTCGCCGTGCCCGGGATACACGACTGTATCTTCCGGCAGCTTACTCAACTCTTTGACCGATCTGATTATATCTTCACAAGAACTATCGATTGTATCGGTCCTGCCAACCGATCCTTTGAACAGCGTGTCGCCGGTGAAGACCGCCTTCTCCTTTTTTGAATAGAGTGAAATGCCGCCGGCACTGTGTCCCGGCGTATGGATGACGACAAATTCCAGCTCTCCGACTATTATTACATCGCCATGATGAAGCAAACGGTCCGCCGGCGGAGAAGAAAATATCTCGAACCTTAAACCACAGGCATTGCAGCTCAAGACCGCTTTTTCCTGGCCATTCAGGATCTCGACGTGATTAGATCCTTCATTGCCGCAAGCCGGGCAAGGACGTCGCGGGTCGGTTTTGATCATCTTTGACCACCATTCCCAGGGTTTTGGCAACACCGCTGCATCCAACTCGTGTATCAGTATTTCAGCGCCAGTGGCCTTCTTAAGTATGCTATTGCCGGATGTATGATCGCTGTGGTGGTGAGTATTGACAATATACCTCAATTTTATTTTGGGCTTATTGATCGCGCTGCTGAGCTTATCCTTTTCTTCTTTTGTCCTGACATCGGGATCGACAACCATCGCGTCCCTGGTTTTTTCACACGCGACCAGATAACAATTCGTTTCGATAGGCCCAAAAACAAAGTGTTTGACTAACATGTCATTTTATTATCCGCAAACCGATCAAAAAATCAAGCATCAGTTTTTCATATTTCGTCAATTGACGAAATATGGGTGGACAGGTAATGAGGAACCAGTGCCTGAAGGTTGTATTATATTATTTCGCGTGGATGATATCGGCGAGCTTTTGCTCCAGAGCTTTCACTCTCCGGGACGCGACCGTAGCGATCTCTTTGATTATCCGGTAACCGATGTGATTGTTCTTGTCAAAAAGGCTGATCAGATTTTCACTGCTAAGAACGATGAACTTTGAGTCCTCGATCGTCTAGGCAGCCGCGGTAAAAGTATGCGGGTCGGTTACTGCCGACCAGCCAAATATGTCGCCCGGTCCGGCCGTGTCGATCACGATCTTTTCTTTACCATCACCCGAGATCTTGAGCTCCACCCTGCCTTCCAATACCAGGTATAGGTTCACAGCCAGTGCTTTTTCCTCGAATATCCGCATATCTTTTTTGGATGACTCTTCTTCCGCGATTTGAGCGATCTGTTCAAGTTCTCTTTCATTGAGATGTTTGAATAAACTAAAACCTTTTAGTTTTTCTATATCAACCATGGCTTCTCCTTTCCGGTTCCTTAACTGAAGTATTTAATATATATACATATAACATAATGTCAATGAGAAATTATTGACGGGTGTATAATTTTTAAACACATCCGGTTATACTAAGGGGAGCAAAAAGGTCTAGCACCTTACTCAATAACTTACGGTTTACGAAGCAGAATGAGTTTACTGACCGTTCTTAAGTTTCGCGCTTTGAGTTCGCCGAAATAAATCCCGGCAGGCACTTGACCACCGAAGTCGTCTGAACCATCCCAGACGACATTAGTAGGCAGTATGGAGTAGGCAGTAGGTAGTTTAAATGATTTCACCAACCTTCCGGCAGCGTCATAGATTTTCAACTCCATGCTCTTTATGCCCGGTTTTGTATCAAAGCTGATCGTTGTCATCCTTGAGAAAGGGTTAGGATAGATCTGAACCACTGCGTTGTTTTGTGGATCTTCGCACGCGCTTGGATCCTCTTCAACACTGGTAAAAAAAGCGTAAGAAAATACCCCACCGCCGTAGGTCGCGGCGTACAAAGTGTTCGCGGTCGTATCGATCGCCAGCCTGATCGTGTGGGTCGTCGTCAATCCGGAATCGATCTCGGTCCAGCTGGATCCTCCGTCAGTGCTGTGCGCCACGCCCCCGTGCGCTCCGGCATGCCAGTCCGATGCATCGCGGCTCACGTACACGTCATTTGTTGAAGAAGGATCTACCAGAATGTCAGTGATCATGGCTGACGGCCAACCCGGGTCGACCTGCATCCAGTTATTGCCGGAATCAGTGCTTTTGAAAACCCTGCCTGATTCGCATCCCGCGTATATAATCTGTTCAGAATCAGGGTTTACCTCAAGAGCGAAGACCGCCTCGTTTGCTAGTCCCTGGATAGACCAGATATTTCCTGCGTCCGTGCTCTTGAACACTCCGCCAAATGCTCCCGCGTAAATGACATTTGAAGAGACGGGACTTACTGCCAGGGCTCCGCCATGGAGGATGTCAGACACGGGATCAAGCGCGTGGGACTCAACCGTCTTGGGAAAAAACGCTATTTCAGACCAATGCATGCCGTAGTCTACGCTCTTGCGGACCGATATCCCGGTGTCCGGGTCAACTATGTAGGCGCCGGCATAAACTGTGTTCGTCGCGAACGGATCAATGGCCATCGAGGGGACGCGCTCTTCAGTATGAAGCAGGGAGTCTAGCAATATCCAGGTCGCGCCGTAGTCTGTTGTTTTGACGATCGCCTTGATCGCCCCCGCGTAAAAAACACGATGGTCATCAGGATCGATCATCAAAGCGGTCAACCCGACATTTACAAATTGGGTGAGCGACGCCCAGTTCTGCCCGCCATCAATGCTCCGGTAAAAAAACGCACCTGGTTCGGCATAGCAGCGTCCGGCGTAAATGATACCGGCAGAATCCGGATGAGGAACGAGCCCGAACGCGTACGTGTTTTTCATGCCCTGGATCTTTTGCGACCAATACGCTCCTCCATTGATGCTTTTATAGACCCCGCCGGCGGCGGTGCCGAGGTAAAGCGTACTGGATGAAACAGGATCGACCGCGATGCAGAAATTAATCGGATAATTGACCCCGGCATTGACCGGCGACCACGTCGATCCGCTGTCCATACTTTTGTATGAACCATTCCAGCACGTGGAAGCATAGATCACATTTGTTGATGTTGGATCGATGGTCAGCGACCATATAAGTTCCTGGAATAAACCGAGCGAATCCCACGTGCTTCCGCTATTGGTCGTTCTGTAAATACCTGCCAAAGTTCCGGCGTAGACAATATCAGGAGAAACCGGGTCGATCGCCAGGCAATTGACATAGGATGACGGTAAAGATAATAGTGACCAGCTGTTCCCGGCATTGGTGCTTCGGTAAAGACCGTTACCATGTGTCCCGGCATACAATATATTATAGGAATCAGGATGCATCGCCAGGCAATATACTTTTGTGCCGCTCAAGCCCGAGGCTACCCAACTGGCACCCGCGTTGACACTCTTGTAGATACCGTTCCCGGGAAACCGCCACCCTCCAGTTCCCGCGTAGATTATATTTGAGGAATCCCTGCTGATGGCAAAACACGTCACATGGGTTTCATCAAGGCCCGTGTTCATGTATTCCCAGGTGGCGCCATCATTGGTCGATTTATATACGCCAAAGCCGTAGATGTCAGCGGCGTAGACAATGCCGGGATCCTGGGGATCGATCGCGATCGCCCAGCCGCACACGTCGGGTACCGACGACGATATGAATACCCATGTTTCGCCCCCGTCCGTTGTTTTAAAAATGCCGCCGCTGTCATCGCAACCAGCATAAACGATATTGTGATCGGTCGGATGGATCGCCAGCGAAACAATGTGACCGCCGTACGGCCCGTTCGACGTCCATACGTTCAGGCCTCCGTGCAGCATTGCCACAGACGCGAACAGGAATATAACGGCGCAAATGATCCTGCGGCATGCATTTGTTGCTGGCGCCATGGCTCTCCTCATATCATTATCTAATTATCACCAATCGTGTCACAAAGTCAATGTATTCGGTGCATATTCTTTTCTATTGAATAACTTATTTACTCAATAACCTAATTAACTGCAGCCTGATAACAAAATCACCAATCCATAGATCCCCTGTTTCTGACCCCGGGTTAAGGGCATTGACGATACAAAAAAGTTAAGTATGATAAATTGCGGACGACAGATTTAAATTAATGAGGAGGATTGTTCCGGATGCTTAAACTGATCGAAGCGACATCCCAGAATCATGTTCAGGAGATACGCGGGCTGTTCAAAGAATACACCGAGACCCTGGGGTTCGATCTTGATTTTCAGGATTACGCCCGGGAGTTCGCCGGGTTGCCGGGTGAGTATCAGGCGCCCGATGGCTTCCTGATGCTGGCATTATGGGACAATGAAACCGCCGGCTGCGCGGCAATGCGCAAGATCGAAGACAGAATATGCGAAATGAAGCGGATGTACGTGCGGCCGAAGTACCGCGGCAAAGGGATTGGCCGGGAAATGGCAGTGAGGATCATCGAGATCGCGCGCTCGATCGGTTATGCAAGGATGAGGCTTGATACCATCGACACGATGACCGAAGCGATCTCACTCTATGAATCCCTCGGATTCAAGGACATCAAACCTTATCGCTACAACCCTGTCAAAGGCGCAAGATACATGGAAATTGCGCTGTAACAAAACTTTTCTTCCAGCCTATTTTACGCCGTTTAAAAAGGTACCTGCCAGTAAAAATAAGGGGCCGGCAGAAAACCCTGCTCGCGGTCGATCTCTAAAAAATAGGTATTGAATATCCCGACATCGAGCCGCCAGCGCCGTAAAATACCCCACCAGTTATCCGGGAACGGCGCCCATGAAACGCCGCCGATCACCTGCAGTTTTCTCGGGATCTGGTCCCAGAAACCAAAAGAATTGCCGTATAGCAAGGCTGCGATCAAATGTACGCTTTTGTGAGCATTATATTCCAGACCGCACCATAGATCAGGGCTGATGCGGCTGGTAAATTCTGCCGTTATTATAGGAAGTGGGTCCTTGCGCCATATCTTGTAATAACCGGTGTAGGAGAATCCGGTCGTAACATGAGCCCTTAATTTTTGCGTTAAACTATAGGTTGCCGAAGCATGCAGCCACGCAAGGTTGCCGGAGATTTTATATCCGATGAACTGATATCCGGGCTGGAAATCTTCCACCGTGTCGACCAGTTGCGGCCGGATATAATAATCGAGGAGATCAAATGAAAGAGCGCATTTTGGATCCCGGTAATAGTTTACCTTGATATACCCCGCCGGGCATAGACCGACCGCAAGCATCCAATCCCATTCCAGGGTGATCCTATCTGTGATCCCAAACGCGGTCCATCCCCAGGGACAAAAGAACCACTCCTTTTGTCTGAGGACGTCGGACGTCCATAAAGTCAATGGCGCGAGCGCCGGTTCATCCTGATCAAAATACGCGTAAAGAGGAACAAGCTGAAGTAGCAAACATATAATTATAATATAAAAAACTTTCTGCCCTGATTTTTTCACTTGGATTTATCTGAGGGACTTGCCCTCAGCAGCCAGTTCAGCATGAACAAACCTCCTGCCAATATCAGGGGACCAGCGATGATAACGTAAGTGCTCAAGGGGAACCGTCCCCGGGCTAAAACGATATACAGGACCGCCAAAGCGACAAAGATGACCGCCCCGATCCACTCCCGGCGCCATGAAAACACCAGCACGCCTATGATAAAGGCTGTTGGGATCAAGTGTATCAGCAAACCAAGAACCGTTTCCCAGAATCCCTTGCCTGCTGAAAAGACATCGAGGGCGAACAGACCGATGAAGATGGCGAACAGAATTGTAAGTACCCTGGGCGACCAATACAATAAATGTCTGGTTAAAGGCTTCATGCCACTTCCTCTTTCCCAAATTCTTTTTTTAACCACACCGGGCAATCATGACCAATCCAATGAGTTTCATTGAAACTCTCTTAAAGTCGAATCAACCCACGCGCCGATGCGGCCGGGTAAAACCTGAAGTTCTGATCTCGCTGACGCGGACGTGATGACATCCACGCTATAATCCTTTGTCTTCCAGTTCCCGTCGCCCGACGTAGTCACCAGCAGGATCTTTTTCAGATCCTTTGCCTGGTCCAGAAACTTCTTGACATCGGCCGGCATTTCCCATTTCTCCGTTGTATGAATGATCACCAAAGCCGAAAAATCGGCTTCGCTGATTTCATTGAGGGTAGTAACGTCAACCACCTTGATTGACAAAGGTTTGTTCTTTAGCCGGGCAGTAATGCTGTCGACCAGCTCATTCTTGAACTTGCTGCCTTGACTGGCGATAAGGATACTTTTGCTCGCCTCGGGGTTGACGATCTCGGAAGGTTTGATAACGCCCTGCCGGTGCGTTACCAGATAGATCCCGAAAAGTACGATGAGCAGGAAAACAAAAAGCGCAATAACGATAATTATGGTTTTTATTATTTTCATTTTTCTCGTTGCTGCTGTGCAGAATTCATACTTTTAATTATTTCGCTGACGGGTCGTTCTGCAGGATCCCAAAAACGTTGCCTTCGGTGTCGAGGCACTGGGCAAACCAGCCGATCCCGGGGATGGGGCCCTTGGGAACAAGAATTTTGCCGCCGGCGGCCTCGATCTTTGAAGAGTATTTCTCAACCGAATCAATGCTGATCGTGCAGACAAATGCCATGATATCGCCGCTGCCGCTGAGCGGTTTCTCGCGTTTCATGATCGCACCATTGATCCCCGGTTCATCCTTGCCCGTCATCAGCAGCCAGTAGTCCGTTGGCTCCGTCCATTTCTGTACTTCCCAGCCGAAAACCCCGCTATAAAACTTCACGGCCCGTTGGGGGTCATCGGCATGGATCTCAAAATGAATCACTCTTGGCATAATTCCTCCTTCCGAATCACGAACGCGATTCGTTGACCTTTGGTAAATTTATCCTTCATACGTCTCTTCAAGTTTATCCAAATCGATCTTTTTTACAATACCAAACAGGATCGGTCTATCGACGTTTAATTGGCTGCCAACCTTCGCTATAATACTCTCCCTTTGTTATCTCATATAAAATGTGATAACGAAGCTTCGACAATTGTTTATGAGTCTATTAGCTTGGTGATTGTAAAAAATATTTAGTCTTTACCGATGTACTTTTGTCCTTTAATTGTTGTCTAATAGTCAGGCAGGGGTAAAAAGGAGGCTTTTATGATGCACGGATACTGGGGTGGTCCATGGGGATTTGGTTGGATGGGTGGTATATTTATGCTGATTTTCTGGATCCTTTTGATCATTGGGATCGTCTGGTTCGTAAGGTGCATGGTCGCGGGCAGATCCTGTCGTATTGAGCATAATACAACACCGCTTGATATCCTGAAGCAGCGCTACGCCAAGGGTGAGATCGAAAAGAAGGAATTTGAGGAAAAGAAAAAGGACCTGGAGCAACAGCAGTAGTCATCGGTTGTTGCGATTAGCTGATAATACAATCACACAATTACTCAACATCTAAAGCCGGTCTTTATATATGCCGGAGCTTCCGGCCCAGCACCCTTTCCACGTCCTTTATCTTACCTGTGATCCGGCCAGTCCGGCCGTGCCGGTCATCGATCGTGATGTGGGTAAGGACCCTGGGTGCCTGCCTGATCATGTATTTATGACAGGCAGTGATCACCTTGATTACCCGTTCGAAATCGCCCTCCACGCAGGTTTGCATGGAACCAAGCCGGTATTCCAGACCCGAACGGTCGACGATATTCAAAACCCCGGCTATGTATTTGCTGAGCTTGTCGCCGACGCCGAACGGCGCGATGGAAAAACCGGCTAGAACCGTATTTCCTTTCTTTTGTTTCATCTTCATGCCGACAGCCTCCTCTATGATTAGGTCTCGATCCATTATATTTTTTCGCTCACAGCTTGTCAAGCACCCCAAAATATTTGTTGACATCGTGCTAAAAATATGTATAACTATTACTATATAAAGGAGATACTATGAATATATATGTAGGTAATCTGTCGCACGACTCCACTGATGGTGATCTGCAAAAGGCGTTTGAAGCCTTTGGCAAGGTCGCGTCCGTAAATATCATTAAAGATAAAATCAGTGGCCAGTCAAGAGGATTTGGATTTGTCGAAATGCCGGATAATAATGAAGCCCAGGCGGCAATAGCAGCGTTGAATGGCAAGGAATTCATGGGTCAAGCGCTCAATATCAATGAGGCACGCCCACGAACTGAGCATCGAGGCGGTGGGTAACGTAGGCGACCTCACAATGCCCACTACGGGATAAATGAGATTATCCCGTATACAAACAATGGCAGCTGCCATTTAATTTCCAGTCGTAACCTGCCCAGATATTTTTACGGATTTGACATCCGGTAGTAATCCAATTAAGGTATCCGGGATGGATGACTTTATCCTTGGATTTTCACCCTCATACCGATAATCAGATCCTGCCTACAATGCTGAATTAATATTCGGACAAACTATCGGCAGATAAGCTCAGACGCTGCTATGAGCTCGCAACGCGCCGGGTCTGGCAGTATCTGGAAGCGGAAATCGGCTTTGTCCGCCAAAAAAACCAGCCTCTCCGCTATTTGATCCCGGTTGCTATATTGCTCATACGATTTTTGACTTCATCCGAGTAAGGGATAATCTCGGAGATTTTCTGCAATACCGCAATGCCTTTCTCCCGGTCACCATGAGCTGAACAAACTTCGGCGAACTTAATCGCCCCATTTTCCAGGTTTCCGAGGACCGTGTTGCGCATATCTTCGGACCAGTTATCATACATCTTATTAAAGGGCGCGTTACGGAACAGTGAAAATGCCTGTGAGTATTCAGCATTGGCAAATGCCCATTCACCGGCGGTTGAGAATGCCTTTGCCTGGGCAATATGCTCCTGGTATTCACCATAATCGGTGATGAAATGACAATCAAAACAGAGCCTATTTCCTCTTATATAGAGAAAATGAGAGGGAAGCCGAAGCGCTCTTCTTATTCTCACCAAAAGGTGTGCCAGGTTTCGTGAAGAATTTTCGCTGTGCGGCCAGAAATTCTTATAGATCCTGTCAAGTGCAATATGCCGGCTTTTTGCGGTCGCAAGATGAATCAAGAAGGCGGTGTCTTTGGGCGTTAAGTTTACTCCGTTAGAGAGACTCTCTCTCACCTTGAAAGCCTGAGATATGCCAGCTTCCGAACTGCATTTTTCTGATGAAACAACTTGCGTTCTTTTCCTAACGGTGTGAATTTTTAGATATTTTTGATTTTTGTGGACTATGAGGTTGCCGAGAAATTTTACTGAGTAAACCGGAATTTCTTTTCGGAATACCGGCAAATTGAGCATTGCCCGTGGAAGGCCGACAGGTTTGCCTTTTTCAAGCAGATCCGTGATCACTTCTGGAAAGAAAAAGACGTATCGATGCAAGAACGCCAAAATACCCTTCTTCTCGGCGTATTTCAATGCGCCGGCATATTGACCGTTCTTAAGAAGAAGCGCGAGCTTGATCGTAGGTAAGGTCTGTCTGCGCAAGAGCATTGCGTCCGCAGCGGGCTGGGGTTTTGAGAATAGAATGTCGACGATCGTCTTAACGACTTCCAACTGGTTCTTTATCAAAAAGGGAAGGATTTTCTTAAGTGTTCGTCTTGCCCTGTTTTTTTCACCCAGACTGCAATATGCGCTCGCGATCGTCAAATAACAGCCAAACATACTGCCTTTTGCTTTATCCTTTTCCAACGACGCAAGAACCTCAACCGCAAGCGATATTGCCTTATCGGGCATTCCTTTTGTGAGCGACCACCAGGACTGAATGCGAAGCATTTTGGAATGACTCCCCCAATGGTCCAGCTCTTCATTTTTCACGACTTCGAGCGCCCTCTTGTACTCTCCCCTGACGGTGAATGTGTCAGCGAGGAGAGGCTTGGTTATTTTTGCTTCCTTCGCGTCAAACCCGTCGATTGATCTTAGATACCAATACTTGGCTTCTCTGAAATCCTCCAATTGCGCGTACAGCTGTCCCAGATCGCGCATGAAAAAAGGAGATATGTGTTTCCGCCTTTTCAATATAATACGGCAGGTCCTGGCAATATCCGATGCTTCTTTTAACATTAGAAGACCGGTACGCGCAAATCCCTCGGAGATCAGGAGCGAAAGACGCAGGGCAAAGAGTGAATAAGAATTTTGATTTCCGGTCTTTTCAAGCATGCCTTTCAATTCCGCCACCTTGTTCAGCATTTCCAACGGCTCGCCACTCCATGATAGTACCTTGATTTCTACTAATCCAACGATCAAGACAGAATAATGTAAATTTCGGCGATGGCACTCATCATACAAGATCCTCAGTCGCTTCAGATAAGAACGGACAGGGATCTTGCCGAATAGGAGACCGGTCTTCTCGATCTGCCTTCTTATGTTTAACCGCGAATCAGAGATCCGGGGAAGGAGATCATTTTCAGGCAGGACCGGCATGGAATTCAGTATCTCAGCTGATCTGGCGACCAGCCCGCGCTCAAATAGCCATTTCACAACCTCGTATTTCTTTTGCGCCTCCTTGGTCCATGGACAATCAGTGAAATTACCGGTCACATTCTCCTGATTGTACCCGGCGTAACCATGCCTTTTCCAGATCCCCCATATCCCCTTAATAGAAA
Source organism: bacterium (assembly GCA_036382775.1). NCBI lineage: Bacteria > bacterium. The sequence continues at coordinate 149,927 of DASVHD010000029.1, forward strand.
TCCGGATGCCCTCTTTTTCAAGGTTCGCCTTTGCCTGGCGCACGGTTAAACCAGGCTCATACTCCTTCATTAAAACTATCTTTTCTTCAACGTCAGGTCTTGCTCGGTTCCAGGGTCTTTTATAGGCAGATAAAAGCCCCTCTTCGCCCTGTTTCTTGTATAATTTGACCCATTTAAAGATCGTGCAGTATGCAAGATGAAACTTCAAGGCGGCCTGCCTGAACGATATGCCATTATTGAGATAGTATTGCGCAACCTTAAGCCGCAGCGTCTGTCTGTTATCCATACGTGGAAACATCTTACATAAGATACAGACATTTGTCAAGGGGAGAAAACATATTCATATAACCCCCGGAAAACCAATGGTTTTAGGAAATCTCGGTCATTGAAGCGCTACACAGTTTAGCATATTATTATGTAGTGAAAACCAAAAAAGATTCTTTTACGGATAAAAAAACAAGACGGCGATAAAAGGAGGTAAAATGCGAAAGAACAAATATCTGCTATTGATAGCCGCGGGGCTATTCATGCCTTTCATGCTATTGGCTCAATGGGAGTCGGATACGCGGCTGACTTATGATTCTCTTGAGTCTGTAACTTCTTTCAACAATGCCCGGTGCGTGGCAGCTTCTGGCGCTAATATCCATGTGGTGTGGCATGACAATCGCGATGGAAATACAGAGATTTACCACAAACGTTCCATAGACTATGGCACAACCTGGGGAGTTGATGAGCGTCTTACCACAGATGCTTCTTGGTCAGAACGTCCTTCAATAGCGCTTTCTGATTCGATCGTCCACGTGGTCTGGTATGACGGACGTCTAGGATCCCCCAGGGTATTCTACAAACGTTCATTAGACAATGGCGCAACCTGGGGACCGGACACGGCCCTCACTTCCGCCAGCGGCGTGGCGTACCATCCCTCAGTAGCGGTTACCGGTTCGATCGTGCATGTGGTCTGGACCGACATGCGCGCCGGCCCTCAGATCTATTACACGCGTTCTCTCGATAACGGCACAACCTGGGAGACGGATAGAATAATCACCCCGGCCGCCCCGGCTGCTGGAAAGAACCTCGCTTCAGTAGCGGTTTCTGATTCGATCGTCCACGTGGTCTGGATGGATATGCGCGCCAGCCCTCAGACTTATTACACCCGTTCTTTTGATAACGGCGTAACCTGGGAGACAGATAAAAGCATCACGCCTGCTCCCTCGCAGTTTCCCTCGGTAGCGGTTTTAGATTCGATCGTTCACGTGGCATACGCTGACTTTCGCCATGGATCTACGACCCCCCAGATATATTACACCCGTTCTCTTGATAACGGCACAACCTGGGAAACGGAAACGCAACTTGCCGAGAACTATTCTTCGTGGTATCCTTCAATAGCGGCTTCTAGCCCAATGGTGCATGTAGCCTGGCCGGATAACCGTAACGGAGACACTTCTGAGATCTACTACAAATGCTCCGCCGATAACGGCGCAAGCTGGGGAGCAGATATCAGGCTTACTGATAATCTTTCTGAATCGAGGGAACCTTCGATAGTGGTTTCTGATTCGATGGTGCATGCGGTGTGGCATGACAGCCGCGATGCTAATTGGGAGATATACTATAAACGCAACCCGACGGGCAATTTAGGAATAGCGGAACAAGAAAAGACGCTCGCGTCTCTTTCTCGCTCCTTTCTCGCTCCCTCATTCTTCAGTGATAAAATTATATTGAGATTTGATCAGGAGCGGATAGAACCATTGAAGATTACACTCTACGATATCCGTGGTGTCCCGGTGTTCTCTTCAACCTATGCTTTTGTGCCTTCCTTGTTGAGTTTAAACAATACAGAAATTCGGCACCTTGCCTCTGGAGTCTATTTTCTTTGTATTGACGTGAACAAACAGATTGAGACTCAGAAACTCATCAAGTTGAAGTGAGGATTTGCCGCAGGGCTGGGTTAATAAACTCGGTCCTGGTTCCTCGTCTAATCCCTGGCACTTTGCATCTAGTATTAAAGAGCGGTTTTTAGATTCTAAGCCCTGGATCCTAGTATCTGGAAACTAGAACCCTGCCCCTGTCTTTTTATTAATCGTTCCCCTCGATATGCAATTTGTGGCATGTTAGCCACTGAAAAACCCAGCTCTTCTGATCAATATCCTGGAATTCCACGTAAAGCCTGTCCGCGAAATATTCTACGGCGCCCTTATACTTGATCAGCATGAGAACACCGTCTAAGACTCCATAACTTGATGCGAGGACATCGTAACGCGGATCGCTCGCGGCATAATATCCAAGATAGGTATAGTCAGCACTAACGCTAAGCAGCTGTTTCAGATCTTCATATAGACTATTCACCAGCGAACCGCTATATTCAAATATTCCTGCTTTCTCGATCGCTTCCAGGTCGAATTCAATCACCGGATATTCGGACTGGATCTCGAACCGGTATTTACCTTTTACCGCGTCTTTCTCCGTGTGTTTTTCTCTCGATTTTTCAAAATACTCAAGTGAATCCTTGATCTTTTGAATGGTATCGGTATCTATGGTCGTATCGAGCTCCAACTCCTTGCCGTCAATATCGTAAAACTTGGCATTGTGCGGCACAATGGTTTTTGAGCTAACCTGAAATGACCTTAAAGTCTCGATCACGCGGTCCCGGCCATACCAGCAGAACTTATCGCCTCTGCCATAGCTTGTTTCCTTGTACATGGCTTCGAATGCGTTGTGAAAAAAATCTCTCAGGGTCATGCCGTCGTATACCGGGATCTCTTTTATGACATCGATCGCCATGCGCATGCCCTCCGCCTCCCTGTTTTTAATAAATTCGATATCGAGTTTTCCGTTTACCAGCAAGTATGACAAAGCCGGCGAATGCCTGCATATCGCTTTCAAGGCATACACTTCCCAATCGGTCGGTCGTAACTGATCCAATACAAAGATCAAATAATTGCGCACCGAATTCACGACATCCGGGTTCAGTTGCTGTTCCCATAGCACATGCTCGCGACTGGGACGCTCTGCATCCGGTTGCTTTTCCTGTTGATGCTGCGGGTGCGGGTACGCTTCTGCGGCTGCCGAGGGTTTCTTCGCATTTTTACCATATACAATTGGTTCTTTCTTATTTTTTAAGAATTTTATGGATAATCCTAAAACCACCGCGGCAAAAAAAGCAATAAATGACCAGGCATATTGGTTAATATGAATTAGTATTACCGGAAAAAAGATCACGGCAACCGCGCAAAACACCACGGTCCAGAGCTTGCTTTTAGCCCAGATACTATAAAATATGAGAAGCACTGATCCAAAAAACGCGACATACCGGCACCCGATATAGTCAGCATCTTCATACGGCCGTGCAGCAATGTACAATATAATGGCCATAATTACAAATACCCTGAGCACTACTGATGTAGCATTCAAGGTTTTTGATGATTTTGTGTTCACTTCTACTTGTTTAGCCATTCTTTATCCCATGCCTTCAGCATAGAACTTCTAAAACCATATCGAGTTTCATAGCTCTCTCCGGCTCCTGTTTTATTTTACAATATAACACCCGGTGCCCAATTGTCAAGACTGTCCTGAGTAGCTTATAATTTCGAGGGTTAATCCCGTGTTTGTTGCCAGAATAATTTTTGGCTTATTTACCAAATAACACAACTACCCAATTACTTACCAGTTGATTTTGTTATACTGATGCGTTTAAATTATTTTTCCGCTTTATATAAACTATCGATATCGAAAGCGGAAAGCGCTCTGCTGTAGAAACGCACGTTGTCCAGCGCGCCCTCGTAAAATAAATGGTTCGCTTTATCGACCCTGGAACATCCGATGCAAATATTGGAATCCTGATTGACGAACGGCTGATCATCAAATTCTTCCGTTGCGTTGACAATGCCGTCAATATAGATGCTTTTTAATTTCGCGCTGGAATCCCTGACGACCGCGACATGCAGCCATTGGCCGCCGTTTATAGTATCCGTGCTGATCATGGTATAATCATAACTGCTTCCCGTGTTAAATTCTAAAAAACCGTCCTGCCCGTTACAAATACTCCAATCGCGGTTTGCGCCAGCAAGGTCGCGGTCGATGATGAACATCGACCAGGGGAATATACTCCAACTGGTCGCCTGCGTTTTCATCCAGAAGCTGACCGTCAGATCGGCGCTTACGGGTAACGCCGGCACGTCGATCCAGGACGTCGATCCGTCGAACATGCATGCTCCGTTGGAGTTGCCTTTGTTATCGGCAGTAGCGTTCACGCTGTACAGTACAGCGTTCCGGTTGTTACCGCTCGCATCGTTTCCATTACCGTCAAGATGATAATACGCAAGAAGATCCGAATCGATATCGGGCGGCAGGTTTTCCAACCCTTCTCTACATGAACATGCTATGAGCAAGAAAAACATTATTTTCACGGCTGCGATCCTCAAAGATCTATCCATGCAAACCTCCTTTTTATTGTAATACTTAGTCTATACGACCGAAATTCCTACAGAATTATATGCTTTACGAAATAAAAATCAAGCAGGTGAATTTTAGTAATTTAGAGAACTGAGCCTATTTTCACGTGATTCGTTAATAAATCGCACGCTACTTACTATTCTCATCTACTCAACCACTTAATTACTCTTGCTTTCTAAGGAAGACTTAACCCCATAAGGTTCCATTGACTTGCGGATATGTGAGATTATAATAAGGCATGGATACATTTGTTATGGTGCTCGGGATCGTCGGTATTGTTCTGCTCGCGCTGGGCATCATCGTGATCATCCAGGCTCTGATCGCTGTCTTTAAAAAACGCACAGATGCAAAAGGCTTTTTAATCTCCCTCCTGATCTTCCTTATTACAGTTGGTTTTGGACTTGCGTTCACAGCCATCGCTTTATTCGTGTACACTTTTGCCAGGTTTTCCCATGAAGAAAAGATCGGATACGTATTTGCCGAGGCGCATGGCGACACGATCGCCATGACCTTTTTCAACGCGAAGGAGGATAAGAGTCATTTTTTCAAACTAACCGGTGATCAGTGGATGATCGAGGGCTATATCGTGCGATGGAAGACAAGTCTGAGGTGGCTTGGGGCCGAATCATATTATTGCATCACGAGGTTCGAAGGACGCGATGTCGAGGGTTCCGGATCAGATGCGGTTTATTCAAATAGATACCAGATTGCGAATGAGACCGGCTTTTGGCGTTTTATGCTGAAAAACTGGAAGAAAATCCCCTTCATCGATGCCGCTTACGGCACCGCCGCGTTCCAGTATCCAAGTCAGGATCCGTACGATATTTATATAAATGATACCGGGTTTATAATTAAGAAAAAATAAGCGGGAATAAAGCACTCCCTGTCAGGCTATTTACTAAATAACACAATTACCCAATCACCTAATAACTATATTTTGTCTTTCAACGTATGGCAGATCAGTTTTGTTCGTTGTTCAAAAATTGATGTACGCTCCCAGGTTCGCGCGGTTAAAGCCGATGGCCTCCATGGTTTCGTAGACAAAAGATTCGGGATAGTCGGAATACGACTGAGCCGCGGTCTGGCGCTTGTCGTAGATCTGGAATTCAAGCTGCAATTTTGACTTTTCGCGCAGGTGGTACAGGACGCCGAGCCCGATCCTGAGTTCTGAAGGCGTGGCAATGCCGCGCGGGTCGGCTACCGGTTTGTCCATGAATTTCTCGAAATTCGCGCCGGCGTATACAAGCGGTGAAACCGGGAACTTGAGCGGCAGGATATACATCAGATCGGCGTCGAGGTCGGAAAAAAGACTGAAACTGTAACCGCCGTTGCCCAAACCTCCGGAATTGTCGAATTTTTTGAATTCCATTGTTTCCACCCTGAGCGTCAGGTATCTGGTGAAATTGACCGTGATGTCGCAGCTCATGCCCCAGTACCGTTCCCATTGATATTTTTCGTATCCGTCAGCGGTTATTAAGAAGCTCACCTCGTGCCGGCTCATTTTCACCCCCAAACCTACCGTGGGCTGGGCGTTGATTGTCGCTGCCATCATCAAAATCATGGCAGTGATCAGGATGCTTTTTGTCATGTTATCCTCCTTGTGCGTATTTACGATCTTTTACGTCTTATAATACCTCCGGTAGATTCAAAATCTGAATTAATGTCAAAGTGTTTAATGTACATAATACGGTCTTTATATAAATCATACCAATTATTACCATTATGTCAATAGCGCAAAACCTGAAATTATGAAGGTTTTAAGGGCAATAATTCAACATTTTACGGTTTTCATTTAATCCTGTGTGATGCGTACCGGGGCAGGGTGTAATTCGTTTCGATTTCACTATTTCGAAATAGTGGAATAGGTGTTTTTTACACCTGCGCGGAAAGGCGGATTCGTAGATAGGTTTTGGTTTTACCTGACCTTCACTATTTTCTGTAAAATTTGACCGTTGATCTCTATAAAATAAACCCCTGGTTTCGTTTTGCCGGGAAGCACCATTCTGCCGCTTATATCGAATACGCGGTATGTTTTTCCCGCAGGCAATTGTAAAGGTCCGTTGATGATTGTCGCGCCGAAGATTATTCTTTTTGCATCGCGGATATTATCTTCCTCGATGCCGGTCGCAGTGTCACGCACCACCGAAACGCTATGGCTTCTGAAATTCGCAATATAGGTCCGGTTTTGAAAAGGACTCCATGTTAAAGCCATCGGCCCGTTGCCAACAGCGATCGTGGCGATCGCGCTGTCGGCAGCGCCGTCGATGACAGTAACGCTGCCGCTGTCTTCGCTGTTAGCGCAGTAGACCTTATTGCCGAGCGAGCTCCAGCAGAGAGCGGATGGATATTGCTCAACCGGCACCGTGGCAATAACCGAATTGGCCGCGCCATCGACGACCGTCACGTCATGACTGCTCCAATTCGCGCAGTAAACCTTATTATCGGTCAAGTTCCCACAAAGGGCGGATGGATAATTACCGACCGCGACCGTTCCGGTGACCGAATTGGTGGCGCCGTCGATCACCGTTACGTTATTGCTGTAGGCATTGGCGCAGTAGATTTTATTGCTGGTCTCATGCCAAAAAAGGACCCGTGGTGTATTCCCGGTCGTGACCGTGGTTATGACCGCATTAGTCGCGCCGTCGATTATCGTTACGCTGTTATCGTCCTCATTGGCGCAGTATACCTTGTTATTGGTCGCGTTCCAGCATAGAGCCCCGGGATAAACGCCCGCTGGGACCGTGGCGATCACAGCATTGCTCGTGCCGTCGATCACGGTCACATCGCTACTGGCACGATTGGCGCAATATACTTTGTTTCCGGTTGAATTCCAGCAGAGAATCTGGGGAGCGCTTCCGGGCGTGACTGAGGTTATGACTGTATCAGTCTGCCCATCAATAATAGATATATTACCAGCTCCGCTGTTAATGCAGTAGATCTTATTATTTGTCCCGTTCCAGCAGAGATATAATGGTAAATAACCGGTGGTAAAAGTGCTCAGAACCTCGTTGGTCGCGCCATCGATCGCCGTTACATTATAGCTGTTATAATTAGTGCAATAGATTTTATTATTCGTTGCATTGCGGCAAAGGGCATTAGGCCCGCTCCCGAGAAGCACCGTGGTTAGCACCGAATCGGTTGCAGCGTCTATCATCGTGACATCGCTACTGTAGCAATTTGCGCAGTAGATCTTATTATTGACTGAATTCCAACAGGAGGCCTGAGGAGCCATTCCAGCCGTGATCGTGGTGATGACCGAGTTGCTCACGCCGTCAATTACCGTCACATTATTGCTGCTGAAATTAGGGCAGTAAATCTTGTTGCTGGTCGAATCCCAGCAGACAACCTGCGGATCAGTTCCAGCCGGAACCGCGGTGATAACCGCGTTGGTCGCGCCGTCAATGACCGTCACCACGTCATTGCCAGCATTGGCGCAGTAGACCTTGTTGTCCGTCGCGTTCCAGCACAGGGAGCGCGGTTGAGTACCGCAGTCGATCGTGGTGATGACCGCATCGCTGGCGCCATTGATCACCGTTACGCTCTGACCGTTGCCGTTAGCGCAGTAAATCTTGTTGTTAGTCGCGTTCCAGCACAGGGCTCTCGGCATACTCCCAACCGTGATCGTGGTGATGACCGCGTTGGTTGCGCCGTCAATGACCGTCACAGTATTGTTGCCGAAGTTGGCGCAGTAGACCTTGTTGTTGGTCGCGTTCCAGCACAGGGCATAAGGAGCGCCCCCGGCTGTGACAACAGTGATCACTGAATTGGTGGCTCCGTTAATGATCGTCACATTATTGCTGTTACCATTGGCGCAGTAGATCTTGTCGCTGGTTGTGTTCCAGCAAAGCGCAATCGGATTATTCCCCGTTGTGACCGTCGCGATGACTCCATTGGTCGCGCCGTTAATGATGGTCACATTATTACTGCCGCCATTGGCGCAGTAAACCTTATCATCCGTCTCGTTCCAGCACAGCGCTTGAATATCATCGCCTGCTGGGATGCGCGCGATCTTCTCGTTGGTCGCGCCATCGATCGCGATCACGCAATCTCCGTTTTGTCCACCAACATAAATTTTGTTATCGGTCGCGTTGTAGGTAAGGGCTTGAGGTTGAACGATTTCACAAAGCGAATCCGGCACATAGATCGTTGTCTCGAGCCACTGCGCAGATGCGGAGATTGGTAATACGCATAGAAAGATTGTTGACAACAACAATAAATATTTCTTAGGACTTATCATGATGCCTCCTCAAAGTAACTTGACAGCAGCCTTACTAACATCGCTATTTAATTATATCACATAGTAACCAGTTGTCAATAAATTCATGGAACCTAAACATGGATTTCAATTACCGTTTTTATATAAATATCAATTCCTATAATTATTTCTAATTTCGAGGGCTGACGCCAATTGCTCATGTGAGCGCTGTGTGAGATTGTTCATTAAGATATACCGGATGATTATTGAACAATAAGGAGGAATTATATGCAACAAAATCCGATCTTTTATTGGGAACTGGCATCTAATAATGCCGAAAGATCAGTGCGTTTTTTCCAGGAAGTCTTTGGATGGATTTTTGCATACGATGAAAAATCGACGATCCACAAATTGCCGGCCGGCGAAGGACAGAAAGCTTTTGCCGGCGGCGGCATATTCACCTTGAGCATGGCAAGGGAACCTTTTCTGACTGTTTATATCGAGGTCGACGACATCGAAGCAAAGGCGAAGAAGATCGAAGAATGCGGCGGATCCATTGAGATCCCGCCCAAAGTTGTGACACCGGGCGGACCCGTGATCTGCCTGTTCAAAGAGCCGTCGGGCGTGACCTTCGCCATGCTCCAATCGAAGAAATAAACACGGGCAGGGAATTCGAAAGCTGCAAATTAACAGAAACCCGTTTCATTACAACCCTTAAACAATTGAACAATTGTTCAATTGTTTAACTATGCAACTACCGTACGACGGACAGGCCGGAATTTTTGTCTAAGTCTAAGGTGTTTATTATTTATAAACAAACTCGACGCGGTTGTTCAGCGCTCTGCCTTCCGCGGTATGGTTATCACCCACCGGATCATCCTCGCCCCAGCCAATGGCATAAAGTTGCAGCGAATCAACGCCATTGCTCACCAGCCAGGCCCTGATCGCATCGGCCCGGGCATGGGATTTGACCATATTCACCGAATCCTCGCCGACGCTATCGGTATAGCCGCGCAGTTCAACATCGATCTTAGGATGATCCTGGAGAAGCTGTAGGTTTTCATATAACAAAGCCGAATCTTCCACGGCGATCTCCGTATAGCCGGTAAAATGGATAATATTGAATTCAATCTCTTTCTGGCATGCGACAGCGCAAAATAGAAGGCAGAGAAAAAAATATTTTTTGATCATTGAAGAAATCTCATAAAATACTCAAAAGCCTAATCTAATATAAAATTTATTGGTACTCCGATCCATATTTGCACGGGTTTGTTTTTCCGCATCGCCGGCTTGTACTTCGCCTTTTTCATCGCGGCGAGCGCAGCTTCATCTAACGATTCATTACCGCTTGTTTCTGCTATAACTGTTTCGATAACACTGCCGTCGATATCTATTAATGCTTTTACCATCGCTTTTCCCTCGATCCCACACTTTCGCGCCATCTCTGGGTAATTTGGCATTGGTTGTCTAATGCACTTGGGAGGTTCATCGATCAAAATCACTTTTGCGGTATCGTTTAACAATGAGGAATCTTCAAGATTGGCGTAGACCCAGCTTTGTTTTTTTAGTAATACTATTTGACTGTCCGCTGTAGTTATGGGAGGCACAAGTTTAATTTCAAATTCCAGCGTATCTTCATTGACTATCTTCCATTTCCCATCAGCCCTCAGGATAAGTCCTATACCGTTGGCGCTTGTCGCAAGTTGGTCGCACAAACCTAAAACGAAGATAAAATATATTGCTAAAACCGATCTGCGGATATTCATGTTTCCTTTCTTTGTTTGATCAATCATAATCATTTTCTTTTCCGCAAACCAAGCATTTTGTCACGTACCAGGACAGTTTTTCCCCGCAAACACATTTGATCTGCTTTTCTTTTTCTTCAATGAATCTGTTCAATCCGTGTTTTCGAATATACTCCAGATGTTCTTTGGCTTTTTTATGATGAGGAATTCCATCGGTGGCGAAATTACTAATCAGTTTACAGGGGAATTCGTCGCATTGTCCGCAATGCTCAAGTTTTCTGGCTATCGCGCATTGTTTGATCTCGCAATTTGCATCCTGATTTTCTGGTGTGCATCCGCTGCAATTAAATTCAGTCAGATCTGCAGTTTTAAATTTATCGTACTTTGACGGCATGGCCATCACGTGCGCCCGGTTTTGCGTTTCATACGTCACCTTGAAAGAACATTCGAGGCAGTAAATGCCGCACGGGGCCAGAATTTTCTTTGCGTTCTCTTTGGAGCTTTTCATAAATTTACCTCCAGATATGTAAAAAATTCTTTGTCTTTATACCAAAATAAGTTTTTAAAGCTTTAGTATATTCCTTTTTCGTTTTTAACACCTGTTCGGTGCGATTTTGACCTTTCCTGATGACCAGCTTCATCCCGCTCAAAGTGATCCGGCCTTTAGGCGTTGCACGGGTGCAAACGCGATTCTGCGTGTGCCATGACCGGGGCGATGTCTGGTGCCAGCGGCACATTTTAGCGTAATCCTGAAGCTGACGGGGTTTAAGATCGAACTGGTAAATAACCTGCCAGAGATCCTCGGCTTGTCGTAACATCAACTTCCAAATGTCGCCATACTGTTTGATCCGATAGGCAGCGTTCCTCTGGATCTGCTCGTTTTTATCGTCCATCCGCAGCGGCTCGATGAACAAGGAACCGAAACCGACATCGGCAAACCATCGCTTTTTAAGCTGGACGAGCAGCACCATATGGTCGAATTCCTTTCCTGGCTTGCCATTGAGATAAACGCGCGCCGAAAGCATGGTAACTTTGAAACCCAGGGCGCGCAGCAGGGCGGCGAACGACCCGTTCAGCTCGTAGCAAAACCCGCCCCGCTTTTGCCGGACGATCTTTTCAAATAATTTTTTTTCATCAAGAACAATCATACGCCCGAGATGAACATCAAGGTTCTCAAAAGGGACCGCCAGCACGTGCGCGCGGTGGAGCTTGCGCAGAGTTTCCGCAGTGGGAGTCCTGGGGCCTGAGTACTTGATGCGATTGAGGTAAGCGTTTATGTCCATGCAGTCTTATGCCAGTGCATTCTCGACCGCCGGGTCTAGCGTTCTGGGTATCATCTCAGCCAAAATCGTCTCCGGAGAAATGATATTCTGGTTTAAAGGACAGTCAAGGGGAAAGCTGCGATATATGTTTTGGGAACTCTAAACGATGGACTGCTAGAATTCTTATCATAGAACGTATACTGTGAAGATTTACCCCCACAAGTTTACATACGATACCTGCGTTCCTGCTTACTTCGTTGAGTCTGTGATGAGCTTAGACAGCATGTTGCCTTTGCCGACTAACTTCCCACTTGCATCGTGCGTTTCGTTACTCTTGGGATAATACTTCCCCTTAAGACGCCCTGAGGCATCCCGGCCCTCCAAGACGCCACCGCTAAGTTCTTGTATCTTTCCAATATATCGTCCGGCATTATCCGTCAGCTCTTGATCTGCCATTGTCTTTCTCCTTTCTTATCTACTGACGTTATTATACAAAAAAATAAAACTTTAGTCAATAATAATAATGGAATAAAGTTTATAATGTTAGGATTGAACCCATTTCGTTTTCATATTGACTTTACTAAAAAGGCTTATATACTGTGCCAAAGGAGGTTTTATGCGGACACTTACCATCATAGCATCTTTTTTAATTTTATTGTCATTGCTTTCCTGTGGTCCAAAGGCTTCATTAACACTTGGAAAAACATCCTTTGCACCAGGCGAACTAATTGCAGTAAACTTTGTTGCATCACCGAGTTTTTCTGAAAGGGCATGGGTCGGCATTATTCCATCAGACATTCCTCATGGGAACGAAACAACTAATGATGAACATGACATTGCGTATATTTATCTTGAGAAAAAAGTTTCCGGGACTTTGAATTTTTATGCGCCGGGACAACCGGGCAAATATGACTTACGCATGCACGATACGGATGAAAATGGCAAAGAAGTCGCGTCTGTTTCGTTTGAGGTGATAAAGACGACCAAGGGCGCGGAACTGAAACTGGATAAAACTATTTTTAAACCCGGTGAAGAAATTCGCTTGGCGTTTACAGCGCCTGCTGAATTTACGGAAAATGCCTGGATCGGCATTATCCCGTCGGACGTGCCCCACGGCAATGAAACCGAGAATGATAATCATGATGTGTCATATCAGTATCTCAACAAGAGAACAAATGGCTTGTTAGTCTTTAAAGCGCCAGAGGATGCCGGTTCATACGATTTCCGCATGCATGATACTGATAAAAATGGCAATGAAATAACCTCGATAACTTTTACGGTCAAATAGCTTCTTATTGGGGTAGCCCCGAATTCTTAATAACTTTATTTGTTTTTATGTATGGCAGGTCAGTTTTGTCCCGCGTTATACAGTCGGTTAAATTCGCCGCAGGATAATGATCGGTCGATTGATATTTAAAACCTGGTCCAGACTTTGATTCAAATTCCAATTATTCCACCATCCGATAAATTTAAACCGCCTCATGTTTTTAATCAAGCAAAGGAATTCTTGCGGATAAACAGCAATCTTTCTTTCTCTTTCGATTATCCGCTTTTTCTTTCCTCTATCCATGACATTTAAAACGATTTTTTCTTCATATAACTGATTAACGGGATTGATCACTGTATACGTAACGGCTGCTTTGACCACGGTATCACCTTTATTCATAGTCCATGTTTCTTTTGCATTGGTCAGGGGATCAAAATTGACACACCAGTCTAATAAATATAACCCGCCCGGTCTTAAGCATTTAGCTACCGAGGCGAAATGAGAATACAATTCCGAAGAGTTTGATGCGTATAAAGAGCCCAGTAAAATGAAAGCAAAATCAACTTTTTTGGTAAGCGCGAAATTATTCATGTTCGCTTTAATAAATCTAACTCTGGTCAGAAATTCACCGCTTACTTTCTTTTTGCTGTATTCGAGCATTTTCCTGCTGAGATCAATACCGGTATAACGATAACCCCGCTTAAGCAATTCATTCATATGAGGGCTATTGCCGCAACCGACCTCCAATATGGATTTGACCGGTATTTTTGAAAATCGGTTGATGCAATTTTCCATGATATTCGTTTCTTTCGGTATATTACGGAAAGAAAAGGCAATTTCGTAGTATTTTGGATTCTCATAAAGCTTGGACATGATTATCTTCCGCTATAGTATATGATAATTTTACTTGCCGTCAAGCGATCAGGATGTGGATTCGTGTTTAACGATTTAAACGATATTAACGATCCCAATACAAATAACGATCCAAACGTTCTTTGTTATGTTCTAGTAGAATGTAGAGATTTGACCCCACTGGTTCCCCTTGAAATACCGTGCCTTTTCAGGGCTAAAAGTATAAAATATATGGCAGGTCAGTTATGTCCACGGTAATAAAACCGAGAATGATAATCATGATGTATCATATCAGTATCTCAACAAGAGAACAAATGGCTTGTTAGTCTTTAAAGCGCCAGAGGATGCTGGTTCATACGATTTCCGCATGCATGATACTGATAAAGATGGCAATGAAATAACCTCGATAACTTTTACGGTCAAATAGCTTTGAATTGGGGTAGCCCCGTTCACTGTTTATTCGATATTTGTTTCTAATTTCGAGGGCTGACCCCATGTCCTTGCTCTATAAGTTCCCTAATAACACAATTACACGTTATCCAAACGATAGACATTTCGGATTTCTTTCCAAAAAATATGGCGGATCGGTTTTTGTTCTGTTGACAGCATGAGTATTTTAGTTAAGCTACATGTAGCATAAACTTAAAAGTAAGGGAGGTTTTAATGACTATCCTGCTTACGGGTTTCATTAAGAAGAGTATGAAATACCTGATCCTGCTATTTTTTCTCTCTCAACCCCTTATGACAGAACCGATCTTTTATGACGACATGACCAATTTCCCTGATGGATGGACACTTTACGGGAATTATGGGTTTCATTGGGTCATGAGACCGGAGGGCCATTCCTCACCCTGGTGTTCGGCAGCTTGCTGCAGCACGGATTACTATAGTCACGGCGAAGATATCTATATGGAACGATCAATCGACTTGTCTAATTGTTTGTCTGCTTCGCTTTCTTTCTGGTGGATGGTGATGACTGAAGCTACTTATGACTTTGTGGAGCTCCAATATTATACAAGTTCCTGGATTGGTGCTTGGCGTGAATCGGGCAATTATGGTTATTCTTGGTTTCAAAGGACAGTCGATATCCCGGTTGACGCCACAGCGATCAGATTTTGGTTTTGGTCAGATTACTCAGCATATGGCCATGGCGTATTTATTGATGATGTTCTTTTAGACGCTGCTATAATTGGAATAGAAGAGAGTAATCGACGATCAATAATCGAACCATTGGTTATACATATCTTCCCTAATCCATTTTCGGATCGGATGAATATTCAGTGTCGGGTGCAGGATGCACAGTGGGAAACGGCTGATATTTCTTTGTGGGTCTTTGATGTATCCGGGAAAAAAATCAAGGATCTATCTAAGGAATTGACATCCGGCATTTTAAGTCATTCACCTGAGGTTTTTTGGTATGGCGATGATGACACTGGCCGTAAACTTCCTGCCGGTGTTTACATTTGTCAATTAATTTTAAATTCCGCAGGGAAGACCAATGGATTTACTGCTACAAAGAAGATCATAAAATTGAAATAATTATCGCTGGGAGCCGCATTCAGCTGGCGGCGTGTATTTCACGGAAGTACAATATGATACGCCAGGGGGAAGAAAAATAGGAGCGCAAAAGAAGATCGTGATCTGTCGATAAAGCGCAGCCGGCTGACGATCGGTTTTTATTAAATACGTGTAAAGCAAATCACGGACAGCATGTAATTTTTATCTGATCGAGGACTTTTCCCCATAACTCAATTACATAATAACTTAATAACTTTATTTTGTTTTCAACGTGTAGTAGGTCAGTTTTTATCTGTAGAAATTGTCGGCGATCTTGTCGGGGACCGTTCCTTTTATGAAGGTTCCTTCATCAAGCTCCTGAAATGCCTGCCTGAGCTCGGTCTTGGTATTCATGACTATCGGGCCTCCCCAGGCGATCGGTTCATTCAAGGGATCACCGGCGACAAGGAGGAATCTGCCGCTGCCGTTCACCAGGATCTCACCTTGTTCTTCAAGCAGAGCGCAGTTATTCGAAGCCACCTGTTTATCCCCGATGTTCACTGCTCCTTCATAAACGTAAATGAAAGAGGTTCTCTTTTCCGTAATGTGGGCGAACCTCCCGGATACGTGCACGTCGTAGTATTCGACATCGATAAACAGATTTTTTACCGGACCTTTCTGGTCCCTGATCGAACCGGCAATGACGTTAACGTTAACGTTCGCGCCATCCAATGAGGCGGAAGCGATCTCATGCTTTGTTATACCCATATATCTTGGCTTGGTCATCTTCTTAACCCGGGGTAGACTCACCCAGAGCTGAAACCCCATCATATTACCGTCGTATGGCCGGGGCATTTCCTGATGAATTATGCCGGAACCCGCAGTCATCCACTGTATGTCGCCGGAACGTATGACTCCCGTATTGCCAATGCTGTCGCCGTGTTCCACTTCACCCCTGATCACGTAGGTGATCGTCTCGATCCCCCGGTGGGGATGCCACGGAAATCCTTTCATGTAGTCTTCGGGATCATCCGAGCCGAAATGATCCAGCAGTAGAAAGGGATCGAAATTCGGGATTTCGCCGGGTCCGAATACCCGCTTGAGCCTTACTCCCGCCCCTTCAAGCGTTGGCTTTGCGGTAATGATTGTCTTTACCTTTCTCATAGTTTCGATCCTGATACGATATTTGGACAACGCGATTTTGAGAATTGTTTATGGATTTCTGCAGATAATATAATTACTCTAATTATGATTTTATTCAATTACGAATTACTCATGAACGGCACTCAATCAATTCCTCGAAATTACGCAAGATACTGCATCAAAACCAACCAAACTCGGACTGTCCGCTATTTGTTCTTATAATCCCTAAATACCACACCGCCAGAATATCTACTGAAATTATGGCGGATTTAAGGGCAATTCAACTTTTTCTGTTAGGGCGGATTTTTTTCTATATTATGATATAAGTATCTTGAAAGCATCAGTAGTATTAATAATGGCAAATGATTTATCTTCTGCTGCAAAACCTTTATATTTTTTATTTGCCTTTATCGCATTATTGAGATATGATAAAGCTTTTTCATTATCAGCATTCATCGCGAAAATACATGCAATATTATAATTAGCGGAAGGATTAAATGGATTTATTTCGATGGCCTTTTGCAATGTATTTAGTGCAAGAGGCAAATCGGGTATTTCACCCTGTGTAATACCTAATTCTATATATGCATCTTCATTGTTTGGATTTAATGAAATGGCTTTATTTAAATAATCTAGTGATGACTTTATATCTCCCAGTTCTCTACTTATATGACCATATGCTATATATAAAGCATCATTAGTAGGATTCAAGTGCTTGCCTTCATCTAAACAAGCAAGAGCAGATTCAAAATCTTTCTTGTCAGCATAAACTAGGCTCATTTCAATAAGAGGTTCAATATTATTTGGATCAATTTCTCGTGCTTTTCTAAAAAATTCTATAGCTTTATCATATTTACCCATTTCAGCATAGATAAACCCAATTTCAGTAAAAGGATGTGCTTCAATGTGAGTTAATGACATATACTGGTTAAAATAAGTAAGAGCATTATCATTATCTCCGATTTTGTGATAACAAAGCGCTAAGTTATAAAGAGCGCGTGAGAAGTTACTATCGATTTCCAATATCTTATGATAATGTGAAATTGCTTCAGTAAAATCATGCATATAAAAATGTGAATGACCTTTTTCAAGTAGATTTCCTATTAATTCATCTGGTTGAAGTAAATTTGCTTCTTTAAGCAAATCAAAGGCACGTTTATCATTTGAAGCCAGAAGAATATAACGCACTAATTTTCTAAGCCAGAATTCATGTATATATGTACATGCTGCATTGTAATATAGTTCCAGATCATCTTGTGTAATTTTCTTTAATTCCTGCATAATTGCAGATTTTGTAACAATTTTGTTATCATTTATGTCTTTTATCTCATGCAAATATGGCGGTGTTGTTATCCCTTTTATTTCATATATTTTACCTTCAGTAAACGCAACCAAGACATCATTCGTACTACATATGTGTGCCAACTCACGGCAAACAAATATCTTTGAATGATAGCCAAGTCTTGAAATTCCCTCAATACGTTTGGCAAGATTAATAGAATATCCCTCTGATGTGTTTTGCCTTACAGGTGATTGATGCACCGAGAACATAACTGGACCAATATTTATACCTATACCAATATCACGTGGTAATAACGCACACTTCATCCTTGCTTTATTATAATTCGATATTAACCACAGCAACTTAAGTCCAAAAGCAAGGCGTACTGCTTGCTGCACATCTTTTATTATACTTGCTTTATTTACCGGAACTGCCCAATAATTATCTGTAGCGACATCAAGACCAGAATGCAAAATCAAACACAATTCGTCTCCACGAATTGTTATTTCGATTTCATTTGATGAATATTCGTTAGTAGGAAATAATATAGAACAAGCTGCTGCACAAGTATTATGAAATTCTGAAATTATTTTATCATATTCCACAATATTACAATTGTTTGATATTTCTGAACATCCTATGATATCAGCAAATAATACAACAGATTGTCTAACACCCATAAACGAACCTCCTATATTTTTAAAACAGGATTGCTGTTTTCTATAATAATCTATATATTTTATTATATTGACCTTTAATGTGATGTCAAGCGTACAATATTATATATGCGTAAGCAACACTTACGAGATGTCTACTATATGCTCTGATACCAAATTTTATTTATGTTAATTTCATGTTTTACAAATCTAGCAATTGATTTATTTTTCATCGCTTCCGTGGTCCTTTTTAAGATTTTTACCCAATATTATCGTACTCCAATCTTCCAAACCACGGCTACCCTTATTATAGACTTTAACTGCGTTGATCATATCAACCAATTGTTCACGCGGTAATTTTGAAAATGATGCAATAAGTGAGTAAATTGCTTTCTGCCTTGAGCTAGTATTGATTTTTGACAAATTATGTTCTACAGCAAACTCCCTAATATCTCCAAGTGTAGGCAATACTCTTCTTTCAATTAAATCTTGAAAAAGCTCTGATAAAATGCCACGTATATTTGAATCTACATTATTAAGCATTACTGGTAAATAAAGACTTGACTGTTTTATTAAAGTATGACCTTTTCTTTTTTTTCTTTTCTGTCGATATGGTAAATTAATTGCCATTTGTGCTAATATAGGAGGGAAATATTGAATTATTTCTTTTGATGAAAGAGATGTTGAGAGTGCTTTAAATGTCTCAGGACCATACTTCTTAAATAGATGTATTAAATCAACTAATAAATCAATTTCATCGGCTTTCACAAGTCTATCCTTTCTGCAAATTCTACTGCAAAGCTATGAAATCTATTTGCTTGATAAGACCGTGCATATGTAGTACTAAATATTGGTTTACCTTCCCGAGCACCTTTAGGATATGAGCGAGAAAAACTTACTTCTGCTTTAAATACATACCATCCATATTTTGCAGCAACAGACTTTACTTCCCTTTTAGATTTAACCTCTTCTGGTATATAGTCAGATGAATGATTGAACACTATTCCCGCAAGTGAAAGTTTATGACTTGCATATGGACCTTCCTCAAATTCCTGCATGGACCGAACAAGTAATGGCAATCCTATAGTAGATAAAAATTCCGGTTTTACGGGTACCAGTACGTAGTCACTTGTCAAATAAGCTGCAGTGGTAAGTACAGATTCTGTAGGTGCACAATCTAACAGTATCAAATCATATTTATCCTCAATTTTAACAATAAGTTTCGCAAGAAGACTTTCTTTCTGTCCTGGATTGCGCAAGGAATAAGCTAGTTCTAAGCGCGAAGGTATTAAATCAATCCGGCTGCCATCCGGATATTCAACAACATTAAATAATACGGACTGTGGATCAAGTGGTTCAGATGACGACTTACCAGGTGAGTGCGTTTGCTGTTCAAATATTTCCCATATAGTTGGGATATTTTTAGCAATTATTGTTTGATATTTACGGACACCAATCAGATATTGACTTGCATTAAATTGCGGATCCAGATCAACAACAAGCACTTTCTTATCCCACTTGCGAAGCCCTGCAAACTGCCATGCTAAATTAATAGCTAACGTAGATTTACCAACACCACCTTTCATATTGATTATCGATACTTTTTTAGCCATATTAACCTCCAGTAGAATATATCCGTAGAAACATAACTAATTTTTATCCGATGTCAAGATAGTATGCCGCATGCGAGGTATGAATATTTTAATTTGCTCCAGTATAATTTTTTCATAATACACTGGCATTCTAAGATATATGAATTATCTGTCATATATCATGTGATTTTAAACAACATATTTACCGCTATGCAGTTTTTTTAATTCTTCTGGTTTAGCGACAAAAACATTAGTGCCATGCTTAATGTATACGCGCCCATCAAACTGATACACATCACTTTGGTTCCAGGGAGAGATGCAAATCAAAAAAATTTTATGGCCTACCACGTCTTTTTCTATGATTTTTACAGCCAGTGCTGGAGAAATATTATTTCTTATACTATTTTGTAAGCGTTGATCGAACACCTGCCTTCTCATGTCTGCATTACCAATGGCGCCATCGTCCTCTACACCATAGAAAATTAAACCACCAAGGCGTGTATTAGCAAAGGCACAAATTTCCTTTGATAAAATACGCATATCTACACCTGCTCTTTTAAATTCATAAAGCTGATCTTCTCCAGAATTACAAATATCCAATATTTCTTTTTCAACTGGAATGGAAACTCCTTTTATATTCCTAACGCCTTTCTTCGACATCTTATTTTCTTGAGAAACAGGAAGTTTTGTGGGATGTCTAAAATAAGATTTCGAGAGATGTTTAAGCAATGGAACCTTTTCGTAAATAATTGAATTGTTCTTCTTTATTATTTTACCTCCATCCGTTTTTTTGTAAATTATTAATTCTAAATCTCGCATTTTTTGCAGAGATTGAAGGACTGCAATTAATGATTTCCCGCTCTTTCGTGCTATTTCTTTTGCAGATCTTTTCCCATTAACCAGATCAAAAATCATCATACGCACAGGTGCCTTTGAAAATAATAATCTCGCACGTCCTACAAGTTCCTGTAAATTCATTCCCTGGTCTTGCTGCTTTTATTATTATTTTGACCGCGAAGGGACCATACGCGTGATTACACTTGGATCAATATTAAGCGCTTGAGCAATATCTTTTGATTTTATCCCTTGTTTAATTAAGGCTAAGATCAAAATACGCTTTATATCCTTAAGTTCATCAGTTACAGCACGAATGTTGTTTGTTGAAGATTTGCGGTTTTTTTTGGATTTAGCCATTTTTTGCTCCTTTCTTTTTAATAATCTTAGAAAAATAGGTTATACGCCGCATTTCAATACCAAGGATTTCTCTTATTTTATGTTTCGGTAGATCTCTATCAATAAGATCTACGATTAACTCGACTTCTATTAAATCTACAATTCTATCCAATAGTTTTATAAGCTTCATTTCTACTGTTGAATATTTCGGTTTTTTAGCTACTTTTAACATATTTTCATTCCTCCTCTATTTTTGTAGCGAAACCAGCCTATCCACAATATGTACCTATCTATTTCTTAACAGTGCGATGCTGCTCAGCGTAATGGCAGGAAGTGTTTTTCGCTGGGTTCTGGCAGACAGGTTGGCTTTTTTTTTCTTCATTTCTCTACCCTTCCCTATTTCATGATTATATACGCTCTATGAACTAAGTCAATCAGTATTTTCCCCTATATTGACTTAAGGCTAGAGATCGTGGCATTTAAAAGTATTGGCAATTTTCCCATTTTGACCATACTCACCCCCATGTTATCAAAAAATCAAAATCCAATCGTAAACGAATGTTAATTCTGAGTGGCAAAAAGGCTCTGCAAAAGCAATTAAATTAGAAATTTCTAAATATTTGATATCGTTTCCCCAATAATGTTTTATCTGGATATGATTGTTTTTCATTAGGTAAAATAATACTACCTCCATCCATTTTTTGCAACCCATAATTTAACATCAGGCCATCTTCCTCATCTAGAACATCCTGTCTCACATGAACACGATAATCAGGGGATATGCCAATAATATAATTATCAAAGGCCGCATGATGCAGTTTGCACATGGCAATACCGTTTGAAACAATGGGCAATCCTTCGGGCTCCGGATCGGGAATTATATGCGCTGCATCAAGAAGTTCGTCATGCCGCAGCTTGCAACACGCACATTGATTTCCATAGGCATCTAACACATGAATACGGAAATTATGTTGATGCAGTCTTATCCTTACCTCAGCGGTCATATAAGCCCGCCGATCTTCTTTATCATATGCAAAATCATGAGCATCAGTATTCTTGTCCATATCTTTGAATACGTTAATATTATCCACCGCGACTGTAAAGGTTAATTTTGCGGGATCATCAGCAACAATAAATACCGGCCATATTACCTCGTACTGACCTGGTTTTAAGCCAACAAAATAAATCAATGGGGTTTTTGAAGTCATCGCTTGTCGTAATCCCCGATTATCCTTATGGTTAGGATCATTGCCCCGATATCGATAATATAGATAATCCCCCTTTTTATAAATATCATCGTAAGGCCCTGAAGGTGTTGTTGTTATGGATAATGGTAATTCAAATACTTTCGGCTTAAATATCCCCTGGGGTCCCAGCAAAGGAATCCTTGTATCACCTACATTGAAGCCTTCTTCCAATAATTTACGCGGTAAAGTATTTGGAAACAACAAAAGCTGTTGTTTTAGCCATTCGAATACTTTTAATCTTAATCGTATATCTGGTATATTACTCATCTATCATACCTTTTTCCTTTTGAATATTATCATAACGTTCTTTAGCCCATTTTTCAATTTTTAGTAGAAACTTTGCGCTTTTCAGATGATCTTTTAAAACAAGGCTTTCCTGGTGTCCATTCGGATAAATATACTTGAAATTATTGCGATCAAATTTCGGTTTTGCTTCATGTATAATCCTGTGATGATTTGGACATACTACAATTATATTATTGCTGTGGTCAACGCCTCCGCGGGATAGCCAAATCATATGATGGGTTTCTGAATAGGGTATACCATAAGTAGGTTTAAAATCGTGTTCACATATTTGACACTTGTATTTATATAATTCCTTAAGAATCACTGGTAGTTCAGGATTGCGCTTTATTCGCTTGTATTCTGCCACAGTTTCCCAAGCAATTTGATCTGGTGAATCCTCAACGATACGATCGTTTCCATTAATAAATGACCATATTTGATAGTCACGCCGAGCACGAGCTTGATCAAGCACTCGGTGAACATGTTTTTCGATATCTTTCTCTGCATATAATCGCAATATAAACGGCATTATTTTTTTGGCGTCATCTTCATGTATTAATGCAGGATTTGATTGCCCTGCATAATTGTATTTCAAGCCAATATCCTCTAATGAAAAATGAATCGTTGGCACTATTGCACTGCAATAAAGAATCCATGGCCATGTCTTTCCTGCATCAGGCCAGAAATCACGACTAATTGTCCCATTAAAATCGTTTTCATAGTGATCAAAAATAAGTGCATATTCTATTCGTCTATCTTCCTTGCCTAATCTTTTTGCATCCACCAAAACTAATTGCAGTAATAAAACATCACCCTTTTCAATCTCCGGGTTACGAGGTTTATTTGATATTGCAAACATTCTATTATGAATACAAGACTTAAATTGAGTTTCTCTTACATTCAATCGCCAGATGTTCATGTTAATCTCCAAATATTGCTTTCAACGTATCGACAATAATAATTTCATCCCCAGTTTTGTAACCTTCGTGCCTATAAACAATATCGCCGCTCATGTCAATCGCGATTGTGGATGGCATTGCCTGAATGTCATACAGATCGCGGATGATGTTTGCCGTATCCAGCAGGATCTCGTATTCGTATACCCAGTCATGCTCAAAAGCAGTGTCCGTAACCTGCGACGCATATTGGCTCCCATCCTGGCTGATCGCAAAAACAGTGACACGTATCGAATGCAGGGTATCACCATAAAGCAAAAGGGCATCCAGTTCCTCTATACTCATTTTGCACCACATTGCCCAGGGAATAATTACCACTGGACTTTGACTTAGATAGCCGTAGAGGTTGACCTCATTGCCATAAACATCAGGTAGGGTGAAGTCGGGGACGGAGTATTGGGGATCGTCGTGATCGCAGGCTGAAAAAAATAGGAGCAATAATACAATAAACAATATACCCCTCACCCTTACCCTCTTCCCATAGGGACACCAGTTATTAAAAAGACTATTTTCCACGTCGCCCACAAGGGGCGAGGAAAATGAACCAGATGAGATTGCCGCACACAAGGCTTGCTCGCAATGACCCCATTAGACACGGCGTGTCTAACGGGGCAGGCAAAAAACCTGGATTCCTGCTTGCGCAGGAATGACACATGAACGTTATGCATTATCTAACCTTTACGCAACCAGGCGGTTGCGTCGATGTCAGCGATGACAGACATGATGACAGTAATTTCATTTCGCTATAATGACTTTTTGCTCGATTTTGCCGTTAATCTCGATGAAGTAGATGCCAGGGCCAATAGAAGCGGGATTAATCTGTCTGCCCATGATGTCAAAGACCTTGCAGTTTTTCATGCCGCTCAAATACCGCAGCGAACCGTGGAAAACAGTCGGGATCATGTATTCCGGATCCGATGTCTGCTTTTTCTCCTCGACCACGCCGGTCTGGTGCGCCAGCTTAACGAGGTATACATCCCAGCTTCCAGAGCCATAGGAATTTGTCCTGCCGGCGATTATACAGCCATTATCCGCTGTCATGGATATCGAATATCCCTCATCCTGTCCTGCTCCGCCGATGGTTTTGGTCCACAACGTATCGCCGACAGAATCGGTTTTGACAACATACACGTCTTCATATCCCGCTCCAAAAGACCTGGTATAACCGGCGATCACAAAACCGCCGTCGCCTGTTTCCTGAACGGATGAACCGTATTCAAAATCAAGCCCGCCATAGGTTCTTGTCCATAATGAATCTCCTCTATCGCTGAGACGCAACAGCCAAATGTCACCACCCTGACCAAAAGAACAGGTCCATCCCGCAACAATATAGCCGCCGCCCGAGACGCACTGTACACAATAAGCTTCGTCATTGTTTCCGGGCGTTCCATATGTCCTCGTCGAAAGCGTATCGCCGATTGAATCGGTTCTTATTATATATACGTCAGCCCAAGGATCTGTAAGATAAGCAGTGTATCCCGCGAAAATGTAGCCGCCGTCATTGACCTGCTTCGCAGAGAAACAGTAATCCCGGTATGTCCCGCCATACGTTTTTTGCCACTGCATATTGCCCAGTGAATCTGTTTTTACAACATAAACATCACTGTAGGAGTTCGACTGGCCCGCCAAGATATAACCGCCATCAAAGGTCGGTTGCACGGCGTACGCAATATCATCAAGGGCACCACCATAGCACCGCGACCATAATGTATCGCCCGCCGGATCAGTTTTTAGCAGATAAGCATCAAGGTTATTTTCGCCCGGTTGGCATATTGACCCTGCAATAACATACCCCCTGTCGCTTGTTTGCTCTATTGCCCAGAATTCTCCATTATAAATTTTTGTCCAGAGCGTGTCCCCGTCAGCATCCATTTTCAACAACCACGCATAAATGTTACCGGACAATTGGGTTTCACCGATGACGATGTACCCTCCGTCTTCACGCGATTCCACTTCACAGGCTTCGTCCCAGCCTGTACCCCCGTAAGTTCTTGTCCAGAGCGTGTCGGGAGCCTGGGTGAAAAGAAAAAATACCGAAAAAAAAATCATGTTTGCTCCATTCCAAGGTCTTTGGCAAGGAGGTCGGGAGTGTAGCCTTCTTTGCGCACGCGCAGGTCAAGATACAGCAAGACCGAAGCGATCAAGCAAGCGGGAAATATAAAAACAGCCAGGAACACGCCCGCATAGGGTATCATATAAAGGACTCTTTGCAGGATGGCACATGGCAGATAAAAAACAAGAACTATGCCAAAAACACGCCACCAGCTCTTTTTTACCAATTGTTTGCTCCGGTAGAAAGCGTTGATGACTTTGCTGTTTTCTATGACAATAACATTCGCAATAAAAGCCCAGCATATGCCATAATATAAAGCAAATGGTATACCTATTATAGTAATCGCCATCGCTCCAAAACCTAATGCCGCCAATGATCCAGCGCCGAGCATGCGCCAGAATTTACCGAATGCGTCTTTGAAACATCTGTCAATATCAACCTTCCCGTAAAATTGCGCGCATACAGCTCTTATGGTCGCTGCAGTGGTTATCGTGCTCACAATAATGCTGGTCACCAGGATCACGATCATTAGAGCGAAATAATATTTGAATCCTTTTTCAAGATCAATGCCTTTGGGAGACAGCTTCAACAATAAAGTGGTGCCGAGCCAAAAAGCCGTGACCACTATTTGCCAGACAATATACAAAAAGAAAATAGCGCTGAAGTTGTTAGAATAGATCTTAAAAGAATCGTTGATAAATTTGCCCAGGGTCCGCGGGCCAAGCATGCTTTCAATGACCGGTGGGCGTATTTCTTCTCTTTTACCCGAACCCGAAACAACCGGCAGCGACGCCAGGTATTCAGGCTGCTCACCGGTCTCCACGGCGTTATCCGGTATGACCGCGTCCGCGTTGCAGTTTTTGCACCTGACCGTCTCTCCCTTTTTTAAATAAGCGACAATGATCGGTTTGCCGCATGCAGGACAATTGAATTTCAAGCTCATGATGTGCCTTTTATTTGTTAAGTATCATGGATTCCCGCTGGAGTTTTACCCCGTACCTGATACGGGGCAGGAATGACAGAGAGACATATCGTAATGTCATCGTTTTTTGTTTAAATTCCTATATGTACAAACGATACGCAGAAGTCAGCGCGGTAAATGCATTTGTTTGGTTCATTCATAAACCCTCACTCATGGTGAAATAATTCACCCTCCCCTTTATCCCCTCCCATCAAGGGAGGGGGATTGGAGTTAACTACTATTCCACACTTAAGTATAATAACAGCGCCCCCTTTTGTCAAGGGTGCTGGTTTATCTCGTTTAGAACGTTAATAGCGTTTATATCGTGTGATAAACGGTTTAGGCGCGAATGGCGCGGCTTAGGGTTCTGCGAGCCGGGGAGGCGTAAAGCGCGGAAAGCGGGAAACGCTATTGACCTACATAATATAATAAGTAAAATTATAGTGTATAATAATGAGGGAGGAAACATGAATAATAGATTTCTTGTATGTCTTGTGCTTTTTTTGTCGCTTGGCTTCGCGCAAAAAAAAGTCGTAAAGAAATCCGATGTGGTAAGGCTGTCGCCCCGCCTGCTCAATTATCAAGGTTATCTTACTGACACGCTCGGCAACCCGATCACGAATTCGTCTCTTTCGCTATCATTTGCAATATTCGACAGTCCTTCCGGCGGTTCTCAGAAATGGACCGAGACTCAAAGCTCAGTCAGCGTAGACAAGGGCATCTTTAACGTGCTCCTGGGCAGCGTCACGCCGATCCCGGATTCTGTATTCACGGCAAGCACCAACCGTTATCTACAATTGACCGTTGCGGGACAGGTCGTATCACCCCGGACACCGATCGTTTCCATGGGCTACGCTTATACATCCACCTATTCTGATACTGCCCAATACGCACGCGCGGCACCAACCACGGGCGTACCCCAGGGGTACTGCATACTAGGACCGACGACGACTCCGCCGCCCGGATACACGTACATAGATCTTTATAGCGACTTCACGCGGCCTGAATCATGGCAGACACGGGCTGACATGCCCACCGGGCGCAGCGAGCTTGCCGTTGTAGAAGTTAACGGCAGAATATACGCCTTGGGTGGACTCCTTGGTGGTAATGTTCCCATAAATACTAACGAAGAATATGACCCGGTCTCGAACACCTGGCGACCCCGTGAAGTCATGCTTGCCAACCATGCGGGGTTTGGCGCCGCAGCTATCAACGGTAAGATCTACTCGATCGGTGGTTGGGCCGGTGGCAGTTTCACCGAAGAATACGATCCCATCGCTAACACCTGGCAGGTCAGGGCGTATGCACCTATTTCGCTCCAGTTTTTTGGATGTTGCGCGGTCAACGGCAGGATCTATGTTATCGGCGGCGGTTCCGGCGCTCAAACAGGCAATTACGAATACAACCCGGACTCTAACACATGGCGATCTCGAGCCGACATGCCCACTGGGCGCAGATATCTAGCTGCGGTGGCGGTTAATGGCAAGATCTACGCGATCGGTGGGCAGGATGGCTCGAACAATCCCTTGCAAACAAACGAAGAATATGATCCTGTAACGAACACATGGCAGACGCGAGCGAACATGCCCACGGCACGTTTTGGGTTGGCAGCGGTCGGGGCGAACGGCAAGGTGTATGCCCTGGGTGGATGGAATACTGGCTCAGCAGCGACGAATGAAGAATATGACCCGGTCACAAATACCTGGCAGACGCGGGTAAGCATGCCCACGGCACGCGCCGCTTTTGGCGCCTGCGTGGTAAGCAGTAAAATTTACGCGATCGGCGGGAACGGCGGTGACCAGAAGAACGAGGAATATCAATCCCTGCTGGTTAAATACTATCTTCACATGAAAAATTAATGCCGGCGATCGCCACTGCGAAGAACCGAAAAATTCCGAGAGTATTGACCGTATTGTTGTTGTTTACGTTCATCGCCATCATTTCTTGCGGATCGGACGATCATCGAACATTAGCGGTCGTCGCGGAAACATGCATTACCCGCGCCGACCTTGCATACAAAATAGCGATCGAAAAAGCGTATGGCGACACAGCGTTTACCGAACAGGCGGCACTGGTCGCGCTCATCAACGACGCCTTTGAAACTGAAGTCGCGCGCATGCACGGAATTGCCGCCGCACCCGAAGACTTAAAAGCCCTGGATCAACATGCCAGCAAAACCAGCAAGGCGCCTGAAATCCTGGCAAAGATCAAACAGATCTTCGGCCACGATATCCGGTCATATGAACGCATATATCTGCAGCCAAAAATCATCAATTATAAATTGCACGCCTGGTTCAGCCGGGACGTGGACATTCACAAGAGCGAGCGAACCAGGATCGAACGCGCGCATCGACTTGCGCTCACGGGGATGCCGTTTGACGCGGTGGCGCGCGCCTGCAAGCTTGCATACTCAGTAGACACTTTTAGAGTGGTAAGATCGCAGCCGCCTTCGATCCTGCAAGAATACCCACCCAGCGGTGATTCCCAGGAAAACGATCCAATGCTGAAGATCTTTTCAGGTATGAAAGCCGGTGAAATATACCATGATATCATCGAGGACGATGTCGAATTTAAGATCATAAAACTGATCCATCGCATAGATTCCATCTACTCATACCAACGCGTCGCCGCTAAAAAGATGGATTTCGATAAGTGGTACGGCGGACAGGGGGCAAAAATACCGGTACAGATTATGGACCAAGATTTAAGAAAAAAGGTTGTTGAATCTTATCCGGAATTATGGTGGGTAAAAACGCTAGAAGACGAAAACATTAATAGTTATTAAGTAATTATGTAATTAAATTGCTACATGACTTAAAAGCTGAGATTGCTTCGCACCCAACACGCTCGCAATGACAAAAAGGGAAACACTGGATTCCCGTTGGAGTTTACCCCGTACTCGATACGGGGCGGGAATGACATTAATGGAGCTCGCAATGACCTCAAAAACAGGTCTTTCTGGTCTATTTAGTTTATACCAGATAGGCGAAAAAGACAGGAGTAACTAAATAGACTATACTTTATTCTCTATTATTTCCCGGCATCGGCCCGGGCAGCAACATCTTGATCCCGCCGGTTCTCGTATTCCTCGCCCATTTCCTCGGGATACCCATAGGCCTTGGGATATAGCAATTTTCCCTTGGTGAAATTACCGTTGCCTTTTTCCTCCTCCACCGGCTTGTATAATTGCTTAATCACCGGATCGTCCCGATCAGCCATTACGATATAGGAAACTTCACGGTTGGGTTCGCCGTAGACCGTAAACACTGTATAACCTTTGTTCCAGTCATACCCGGTGTTGAACGGCCTGCCAATGGACGTCAGCGTCACGGTTGCCTCAGTTTCTTTTGTCAGCGCCCTGAAGTAGGACGGCATTTCAACCCTGCCCTCGCCGGACGAGTTCAGTTTGACTTTACCCCGGTACAGGCACAGGTTCTCCGGCGACTCCACAAAATTATGCCGCAGGGTCTTGTTCTGAGGATCCAGCGGGTGATCGATTAGGAACGAACCGCTGCCTTTGCTCAGGCTGCCGGTAATATGAACATTGCCATCGAACCACCCGGCCCATAGAGTACCCCCGCCAGATACCTCACTATATATACCATATTTATTACCCGTTCCCGCGCCATAGGCAGAAAATCGACCGCCATAAGCAAAATAGGTGCCGTCATGTTCGCTATATACACTAATGCCATAAGCATCGTTGAAGTTACCTGCCGGCGAATAAGCACTCGTAGCTAATGCGATATTACGACCGCCCGCCGCGCCACCAGCGTAAAATAAACCACCATAGCATTGTCCTCCGCCACTGTTAGTAACGCTATCTCTTATACCAACTACGGCTGAATTACTGGTTACATTAAGATTCAGTCTTAAGCCTAAAAGAGAAGAAGCACTGCTCCAGGTTTGGCCCAAATGGTTATGCGAATTCGGTGCTTGCCAGGTGTCGGCTCCACCAGCGTCGGAGGTGAGCACGTAGCCACTCGCGGCGCCAGTAGGTATCAACAAGCCGTTGGTTCTTGTGGTTCCGTTCACGTGTAAAAGGTTACTCGGACTGGTTGTCCCGATGCCGACGTTGCCATTTTGATCGATACGCATTCGTTCGGCGCCGTTAACAATCGCCAATTGACCCACGCCATACCAATCAGGCATTCCTATTTTTACCGTATATGCATCAACAAAAGGATCGATCACAAACTGCTTTCTGTCATCTCCGGTTGATACCGCAAACGTTGCTGCCGGGTTCGCCGTCAAGATGCCGACATTGCCAGATGTAAAGTAACTTTTGCCGGATCGGCTGATGACAAATTTATCAGCGCCATTGTATCCAAAAGTAAGCCCTTGGGCGCCATCGTGAACGCTTTCCCAGTAGTTGGCTCCGTTCGTTATACGAATTCCATTGCCGTAATTCGACCCAGATCCGTTCACAGTAAGAATCGCTCCCGGATCCCCCGTGCCGATACCAACATTGCCCGAGACACCAGAATAGATGTTGTTGCCGGAAAAAATCCAGTCCGTATCTGACTTGGCGCTACGCGCGTAAATAGCCGTATCAGAATAAGTTGATGTATACGCGTATGGCGATGATACGATCTGGGTCCGGGGCGATACGACCTGCCCGGCAACGGTCAATTGCAGATAACGGCTGATGCTGGCCGTGAACACCGAATCCGGGATCGGCGTATTAGTTCCCAGGAGCACGTTGAATATCCCCTTGTCAACACTTACCGCAGGTTTAGTTTCAGACCATTTTTGAGTGCCACCAGATATGGCATTGAATATAGCAAATGACATCGAAATCGACGGATTCGTGATCGGAGCGCCGAGCGTGTCGGTTAAATAGCCCTGGTAATTGAGCACGCGCGGTGCAAAGCGCGCATTACCTTCATTTTTAAAAACTGTTTGGCTGAATGCCAGAATAACAGATATAATACTAATTATCATTAATTTTTTGGACTTCATGAAGTCCTCCTTTATTGGGTACACTATAGCAATTAGGTAATTGACAACTGCACAAGCAGAAATACAGGATTCCCGCATACGCGGAAAAAAACCCCGTTAGATTCCGTGTCTAACGGGGTAGACAGAATAAAGAACGAATATTCTTTATTCGAGGATCTCTATTACCGCGCGTTTTCCTTGCTTCATTGCCACGGCGGCAATGATCGTCCTGATCGCGCTTGCTGTTCTGCCTTTTTTACCGATCACCTTACCCATATCGCCTTCGCCGACCCTGAGTTCATAAATAATGCTCTTGTCGCCGGAGATTTCTTTTATCACAACTTTTTCCGGATTATCCACTAACGCTTTTACAATGATTTCCACAAGCTCTTTCATGACCAGCCTCCTTCGGTTGCAATCAGGTTAGCTTCAGTATTTGCAGATGAACCCCTTACGAAATCCAATACTCGATGCGATCCCGATTTATTGTTTGCTTCTGAGCTTGTAACGACTGTCTTTTTCTATTCAGTCGCTATCTCTCGTCTTTCTTAATATAACTATATAACAAATGCGAACGTTTGTCAAGATGCAGATACATATAACATTTAGTTTATCTGGTCTATCTGGTTTAACCA
Organism: bacterium; assembly: GCA_036382775.1. Classification (NCBI taxonomy): domain Bacteria; species bacterium. The sequence continues at coordinate 182,118 of DASVHD010000029.1, forward strand.
GATAGACGAAAAAGACATGAAAAACTAAATAGACTGTTTTTTTTCCATCATCAGCTGCTTTACCCATTCTCTTTGCGCCCAGAGAGCGCAGCCGCCCGTGGTTTCCTTCAGATCCTGATGGTGCTCGCGAATCGCAGCGAGCAACTTTGACCCAAGGGCTTGCTTTAGTGTACCATCGCGGACATCAGTGTCTGAATACGGGGCGAACGGGCACGGTTCCACATCGCCGTCGGCATTAACATGGATAAATCCCCGGCCGGCAGCCAGGCATCCGCCGAATTCGGTCTCGTCGCCCGGCAGCATGACAAAGAGCGCGCGCACGCTCTGCCTGAATCCCGCGACAAGTTCGATCATTTCCCGTTTCTGTTCCTCGGTCAGGACCAATCCTTCAGAATCTTCCTGGATCGGCACGTATTCGACGAAGAAAAAAGCCCGGCTGCCCAGGGTAACGAGCCGTTCGAGAAAATCACGGTTCGCGACCGCCGAAAAGTTCAGGCTCGTGACCGTGAACGATACGGCCCAGAAAAGCTTTTTTGCGCGGAAGACACTGATCGCCCGGTCGAGCTGCGCCAGGATGCCGCGTCCCCGGCGGTCCTCAGTATCTTCAGGCAGGCCTTCCAGGCTTAGTACCGGGATGATATTTTCATGACGGCGCAGGAACATGCCCCAATCTTCATTCACGAGCGTACCGTTCGTGAACAAAGGGAACACAATCTCCGGGAATTCGGCCGTGATATTCAGGATCTCGGGCCGAAGCAGGGGTTCTCCGCCGGCTAAGAAGACCACCGAGATACCAAGTTCTGACGCGTCTTTGAGCAGGGAGCGCAACCGGTCAGGGCTGAGTTCGTTTTTTCTATTGTTTTCTTCTGACCTGAGAAGGCGTGAATAACAGCCGACGCAGCGCAGGTTGCATTGCCGTGTGATGCTGATGATCATGACCGCCGGTACGATCAGGCCGCGCTGTTCGTTTTGCCTGCGCCTCTGCCGCGCTTGCCTTTGATAAAGAAGGATACGGAAAAAAGACCATGCCGCGCGCGGGTCGGTCCAGAACTTTCCCAGAGCTTCGCGGAAAAGATCCGCGAGAGCGCGATCGAAAAGAAAGCGAAAATTATTCGCGCTCATGGTTCGCTACGCGAACGGTATTGGATCATCTTCGATGATCGGGAGAGAGCGCTAGCGCGCCGGGAAGACATAAACCAGTATAACTAAATAGTAATATTTAGCAAGAAACTATTTTATCTTTCTGATTTAAACGATAAAGAATAAAAAGCAAAACACCTGAGATTACCGCTCCTCGTTCCTCAGGACTCCAGTTATCCCCCCCACCCTTACCCTCCCCCTCGAGGGGGGAGGAAAAAGGAGGGGGTGAAAGGTTGCGCACAAAGAGTGCTCGCAATGACCTCAAAATCTAGTTTTTTATTTCACCAGATAAACGAAAAAAACAAGAGAAACTAATAGACTATTAATTTCCGTTTTCCTGCAGCATCCGTTTTATATCCTCATGTCTCTTTCTTCCTGCCTCGGTGCGGAACTGAAATTTTCTGCCGTCCCCGTTTTTATCAAGCAGGTCCTTGCCGTAGATCAAACCGACGTCGTCCAAAGAACGGCCGGCCAGAGCGCCGGACTTGGGTTGCACCACGGGTGTCATCGCTTTGCAGATCTCGGCGGTCACGTCCTTGCGTTCGCCGGTGACGGTCCAGTAAACCTTGGTTCCGGGCTTGCCGCCGATGGCAAAATGATTCCCGCTGACGTCCTCGGCAATATAAACGTCCGAAGTGCCGACGCCGGTCAATTGGATCATGGGATTTTTATTTAAGGCGTCGAAATAATCCGGCAGCTGCACATCCACCCGGCCCTTGGAGCCGATCATTGCCGAGCCTCGATAAAACATCACCGCTTCCGACGAATTCATGGAATACTGATTGAGGATCTTGTTGTCCGGATCAAGCGGGTGATCCACGGCAAAACCGGCAAATCCCTGAACCACCTGATAGCAGCGTAGCTGATCGTCGCCGCTTGCCGTTGTCCCGTTAAAAGCGGCGGAGTTTCTCCAATATATAGGAACTACAGAATGCTCTCCGGTCGCAAAACTATAACTACCATCAGCAGTATCATCAGCCCCTCCGGCCACGGTCGCACAGTAGCCGGCATAGTTCAAAACTCCTCCACTAACGGTTGAAAAGCTACTGCCAGTGATATTATGATCCCCGCCGGACACGGTCGCATAAAAAGAGTTTGCGCGGTTATACGCTCCTCCGGCCACGGTCGCATAGTAGCCGCCGGCATAGTTATTCATCCCGCCGCCCACGGTCGCGTAATCTGCATAGACGGTATCATTCTTACCTCCTGCCACGGTCGCATATTGGTAGCTGGCACTGTTATTGCTTCCCCCGCCTACGAATGCATATCGACTGAGCGCGGAATTGTTCCAGCCGCCAGCCACGATCGCGCCGGTATCGCTCGATGCATCACCCGCTAGATTGCTATAGCCGGACAGAACACCGCCATATGGGGCTTTTACCGAATCCGCACAACCTCCGGAAATGGACGCGAAAGGTCGGCTTGCAGTATTGCCAAATCCACCGCCCACATACGCACCTTTTGCGATCGCTGAATTGTTCCAGCCGCCGGCCACGGTCGCGCCGGTATCGGTATCCGCGTCCCCGGCCCGGTTTTTCCAGCCAGAACCCACGCCGCTGAATGTCGCCCATGCCGAATCTCCATAACCTCCGCCAATAGTCGATTGCTCACCGAGTGCAAGATTGGCTTGCCCTCCGGCGATCGTCGCGAAAGGTCCAGTTGCATCATTGCCAGATCCCCCGCCCACGGTTGACGTGTTCCCGCCGGCAATATTGTTCATCCCGCCGCTCAAGGTCGTATTCTGGTTGATCGCGGTGTTATTATATCCCCCGCCCACGGTCGAGTAGGCGCTACCCGCGTAATTGGAATATCCGCCGGCCACGGTCGCCGCGTATCCATTGGCAGTGTCAGACCATCCCCCGCCAACGGTGGTCAGCATGCTGTAGGCCGCGTTGTTCCCTCCGCCGGCCACGGTCGCATAACCCGCGCCGGCCGTGTTGCCGATCCCCCCGGCTACGGTCGCATAGTCATAGCTGGCAACGTTGTTGTTCCCGCCGCTTACAGTCGCAATATAACCGCTGGCAGTGTTATTGAATCCTCCGCCTACGAATGTATATTTATCGATTGCGGAGTTGTCCTTGCCGCCAGCCACGACCGCGGCAGTATCTGTCACAACATCGCCGGCGAGGTTGGAGTAGCCGGAACCCACGCCGCCGTAGTAAGCTTTTGCCGAATCCGCATAACCTCCGCCAACGGTCGCCCAGGCGTTGTTCGCGACATTGGCGTATCCTCCGGCCACGGTCGAATAATCCCCAGAGGCCGTGTTGCTGGCTCCTCCGGCCAAGGATCCATAATTGCCGCTGGCGGTGTTGCCAAACCCACCACCTACGGTTCCGGCATAGCCGCCGGCTCGATTTCTAATCCCGCCAAATGCAGACGCATAATAGTTACCGGCGATATTATAAAGCCCGCCGCCAACCGTGCAATATTTGTAATTTTGACCCGCGACGCCGGTAGTACAGGCCCCGCCGAAATTCACGTGCGTGCTGTCGGCGTTGCCAAGCAGAACGTTACCGGCGCGGGCAAGACCCCACCGGCCGCCGGTCTGGAGCGTCGTATCCGCGCCGTCGGAAATAAGATAATTCCAATCGGCGTCGGCGCCGACGACATCGGTCGCGGGCTGCCAGGCAACACCGGTCCACTTGATAACCTGATTGGTCGAAGCGCCGGCGCGCGCGATCTTGGCCATGGTCACCGCGGTGTCAATGATCATCGGCGTGAAGATGGAATTCACCTGGCTTTCATTGACATACCGCGCGTCCAGGGCCGTCGTGTCCTTGCCCTGCAAGAGACGCGCGTATGCCGCCGTGTCCGAATTGGTCGCGGTATAGGCATACGGAACCGACACGATCCTGGTGCGCGGCGCCAGAGTAATGCCGGCAACGGTCAGTTCCAGCCAGCGGTCCACGCTTTTCGTGAACACCGTATCCGGGATCGGCGTAAGAGTCCCCAAGAGCACGCTGAAAATACCCTTGCTGATGCTTATCGGCTGTGTTTCATACCACAGCTGCGTTCCGCCGCCGGACGATGACCAGATGCCGAAGGTCATGGAGACCGCGGGATTGGTGATGGGATTGCCCAGTGTGTCCGTGAGATAACCCTGGTAATTGAGCAGGCGCGGCGCAAGGCGCGCGTTGCCTTCGTTTTTAAAGACTGACTGGCTGAAAGCGACTGCCAGAATAATTGCTATGCATATTCCCGATTTGTTAATCATAAAACCTCCCTTTTTTTCTGGTGATTATGTGATTATGTAATTATGTAATTTAGTAATTAACCGATTACTGATTAACAGTTTATTCAGCGTGGGACTTAAGTCAATGGCGTTAAAACGTTCAGAGCGTTAATCTCGTTGAGATCGTTTGGAGCGCTTAAATCGTTAGTATTGTTTAGGTCGTAATGTCAACATCTTTTTTGTCACTCCTGAGGAAGCAGGAGTCCAGGAATAAAAACTGGATTCCGTGTCCCTTCGTTTACCTCGAGACTGTTAGTAAACACGGAATGACAAAATGCTCTTATTTGGGACTACGGATTACTGATCACCGTCTACGATCCTTTTCGCTTGTTCATGCACGCCGCGGCCTTCTTCGGTCTTGAACTTGAAGAGGTCCGGATTTTTCTGATTGAGACCATCGTAAATGCCGATCATGGCGTCGTCGTCGATGGAATGACCGCGCAATCCGCCCTTCTTCTCCTGTACGACCGGTGTCTGGATGCGCGCAATCTCGGCATGAATATCCTTGCGTTCGGCCGTGACAGTCCAGTAGACTTTGGTATTGGGCCTACCACCGATCGTGAAACGATTACCTGTAATATCTTCGGCTATGTATATCTCATATGTCCCAACACCGGTCAATTGGATGCGCGGATTGCGATTGATATCGTCAAAATAATCAGGTAGATCCACAGTTGCACGACCATTTGCATTGAGTACGACCGAACCGCAGTACATGAGCATAACTTCATCCGAACCTACCGCGTACTGATTGAGGATCTTATTCATCGGATCATGTGGATGGTCCATTGCAAAATCCAATGTGCCCGTCGAAAACGCCGCAGCGCGTACTTGGTTCTTGGCAATTGTATGGCTGGTCGTAAAAGCCGCTGAATTCGTATCGCTGGCAGCGACCATGGTGCTGTAATTAGCAGCAAAACTGAAATATGCTGCAGCAGTATCTCTATACCCGCCCGCCACGGTCGCATAGTAATTACTGGCACTGTTCTCCCGCCCACCGGTTACGGTCGCATAGTAATTACTGGCACTGTTCTCACGCCCGCCGCCCACGGTCGCAGCGTAATTGCTGGCGTTGTTGGATATTCCACCACCCACAGTCGCATGGGTACCGCTGGCAGTATTGCTATACCCACCGCCCACGGTCGCACGCGTACCACTGGCATTGTTAAGGTACCCGCCAGATACTGTGCAGTATTTAAAGTTCTGACCCGATGATCCGGTCGTGCACGCAACGCCAAAGTTGACATGCGTGCTGTCAGCATTACCATATAGCGTGTTGCCCGGTCGGGCAAGACCCCACCTGCTACCCATTTGCAGAGTTGTATCAGCCGTGTCGGTAATAAGAAAATTCCAGTCATTATCAGAACTACCTGAACCCCATGCCAATTGACCGCTGGCATTTGTGACCATGGCCTGGCCATCCGTTCCCCTCTGCCTGGGAAATTCATAACCCATGGCCTCGGTGCCGAACCAGACATGTGGCATATCCACCATGAACGTCGAATCCTGGGTCAAATTGCTATTAACTCCGAAGAGATAGGAACAAAACCCGGTGGTGGTGATGGTATCGGCATAACCACCGACAATGACCGAGTAATTACCGACATTGTAGTTTTGTACTCCGCCACCCACGGTGGCAAATGATCCGTTGGCGACGTTGTTCCAGCCGCCGGCCACGGTCGTAAATTGGCTGCTGGCGGTATTGTTAAATCCACCACCCACGCTCGCCATGGCGCCGCTGGCCGTGTTATTACATCCGCCACCCACGGTCGCATCCTGATTGCTGGCTTTGTTGTTGTATCCACCTGCCACAGTACAGTATTTATAATTCTGCCCTGAAAAGCCAGTCGCGCAGGCAACACCAAGATTCACATGCGTGCTGTCCGCGTTACCGTAAAGCATATTGCCCGCACGGGCAAGACCCCACGTACTACTCGTCGTCAATGTAGTATCATTACCATCAGTAACCCTAAAATTCCAGTCATTATCCATGGCTGTATTTTGCCAGGTGCCAAGACCCGAGGCGTCAGAGGTTAAAACTTTACCCGCACCCTGATTACCATCTGCCATTTTGATATTCCCAATAATATGGAGAGTAGTATCAGGAGTGGTCGTGCCAATGCCAACATGGCCCGTACTGCTTAAATGCATGGCTTCTGTAACAGAACCGCTATTAAAGGTTCGAAACCTTAATTCTGTTGAACCAGAATTATCACTACGCCTTGCTTGAAAATAAGCAACATTCCCTGTTGCATAGGGGGTTATAATTACAGAACCTGGTATATGAATATTCTGTGAACCGGATTGCAGTCCATCATCAACCAGCCATATATCAGAAGACCCATCAACATCCAATTTTCCGCGTGGCGATGTAGTTCCAATGCCGACATTACCAGAAACATTAGAATACATGTCAGAACCGGTGATCACCCAGTCAGCATCAGGAACACCGTAAGTCCAGTTCAGCTGACCGTTGGCATTCGTATACAGAACCTGGCCATCCGCACCTCGCTGCCTGGGAAACTCGTAACCCGTCGCCTCATCCCCGAACCAGACATGCGGCATATCGACCATGATAGTTGAATCCTGCGTCAAATTGCTGTTTATGCCGAAAAGATAGGAATAATCCCCGGTCGTACTGATCGTATCCGCGTAACCACCAACAATAGCAGAATATTTACCGCCGGCATAATTCAAAAAACCACCGCCCACGGTCGCGTTGCTATCATATGCAGTGTTTTCTCTCCCACCGCCAATCGCAGTAAAATAGTGAGCTGCGTAGTTCTCGTAACCACCGCCAATTGAAGCATAAGGACCTTCGGCGTTATTATAATAACCACCGCCAACTGAACCATAACTTTGGATTGTGCTATTTGATTTGCCACCGGCAACCGTACCATATTTGCCGGCAAGATTGGCCTCACCGCCGCCGATTGTGGAACCTGAATCATTTGCAGAATTAACATGCCCTCCACCGATCGTTGAATATATCGTTGAGGAATTTTCTCCAGCATCGTTATCAAATCCACCAGCAATGGTAGAATAGGTGCCGTTGGCAATGTTGGACTTACCACCACCAATCGTAGAATATTCGCCTGCAGAGTTATGCTCTCCGCCACCCACTGCCGCACCGGTGCCAGTGGCGGCGTTGAGATGTCCACCAGAAACAGTACAATATTCGAAGTGCTCACCATCTGTGCCGGTCGTACAAGCGACTCCAAAGTTTATATGTGTCCTGTCATATATGCCATAAAGCATATTGCCGGCACGGGCAAGACCCCATTTGCCGCCCATTTGAAGGGTTGTATCCGCCCCTTCAGAAACACGAAAAATCCATTCTGAACCGCCAAAACTCCATGCCAGTTGTCCGCTGCTGTCGGTGGCCAATAACTGGCCATTCGTACCCCGCGATATTGGAAACTCATAACCATTGGTTTCGGTGCCGAATCTGATATGCGGTAAATCAACCATAAATGTGGAATCCTCAGTGAGATTGCTGTTGATGCCGAAAAGATAGGAATACTGACCAGTCTCACTAATCGTATCAGCATAACCGCCGGCAATGGTGGTATAAATGCCTTCTGCGCTGTTAGAATAACCACCGCCTACGGTTGAAAAGTATTCACTGGCACCATTGGCTTCGCCGCCACCCACGGTTGACTGGTACTCACTGGCAGCATTGCTCGACCCGCCGCCCACGGTCGCATGATCCCCGCTGGCGGTATTATCAGAGCCGCCGCCAATAGCCGCATGCAGACCGCTGGCAGTGTTGTGATCTCCACCCGCCACGGTCGCATACAGCCATCCGGCTGTATTGAAATATCCTCCGCTCACCGTTGCGTATTTTGCTGTTGCCTTGTTACTCGTTCCGCCACTCACCGTCGCGTAGCTAGCAATTGCCAGGTTATCCCTTCCACCACCAACAAATGCAGCGGTGTCACCAATTTGATCTCCTGCTACATTGTGCCAACCCGAAGAGACGCCACCAAATATTGCTTTGACTGTATCCATTAATCCCCCGCCCACGGTCGCATAAGTGTTACTGGCGGTGTTGCTGGCTCCGCCTGCCACGGTCGCACCGGGCAAGCTCGCTGCGTTGTTATTGCCGCCGCCAACTGTGCAATATTTGTTATTTTGACCTAAGGTCCCGGTCGTACTGATTACTCCGAGGTTCACGTGTGTGCTGTCGGCAGTACCATATAGCATATTGCCCGGACGGGCAACTCCCCACCTGCCGCCCATCTGGAGTGTCGTATCCGCGCCATCGGAAATAAGATAAATCCAATCATTATCCGGTGCGGAGTTTCGGGCATAGACCGCGGTATCCGAGTAGGTTGATGTATACGCATACGCCGAAGACACGATCTGGGTACGGGGCGTGAGCGTTTGCCCGGCAACAGATAATTCCAGCCAGCGACCGGTGCTGTTCAGGAAAACGCTGTCCGGGATCGCAGTGACGCTGCCCAGGAGCACGTTGAAAATGCCCTTATCAACGCTGACTGATGGTTGAGTTTCTGTCCATTTCTGTGCACCACCGGAAGAATTATCGAATATAGCGAATGACATCGAAACGGACGAATTATTGATCGGGTTGCCCAATGTGTCCGTAAGATATCCCTGATAATTGAGCAGACGCGGCGCAAGGCGCGCATCATTATTTTTTGCAAGGCTAAAGTCCCGCCGTGCAGGATCATGACCTCGCCCTACATTTTCATTATTGACCGCCTGGCTGAATGCCATATTTACAAGCATTATGCATGTAAATGTGATGATATTGCGTTTCATTTTTTCCTCCCCCCGTATTGTCATGATACGGGATGATTATCTATATAGCTATTATACTACCGTGCTATTAATTATACTGTAATTACGAAAAATACAAGAGCATCTCTTTTTGTCACTCCTGCCGCGTATCTTTGTACGGAATAAACTCCAGCAGGAGTCCAGGATTTAGAACATCTGGATTCCCGCGTGCGCGGGAATGACAGAGGAACGGAATAAACCCTTGCACAGAGATGTTTTTTATGTAAAATTGTTCATGGCGGTGTTTGAATTCACCATTTCCACGACCCAGAACGAAGAATTGATCGACATCACCGACGAGGTGATCGAACTGGTCAACAAATCAAAAATTTCCGACGGGATCGTCCACGTCTTTATACCCCATGCCACGGCCGGCGTGATCCTCAATGAAAGCGCCGACCCGAACATCAAGACCGATTTTTTAAAAGCCATGGAAAAAGCCATCCCGAAGCGCGCCAATTATCTTCATGATCATATCGACCAGAACGCGGCCGCCCATATCCGCAGCGCCGTGGTCGGTCCGAGCCTGACCATACCGCTTTACAAGGGAAGAGTAATGCTCGGGACCTGGCAGTCGATCATGTTCTGCGAGTTCGACGGCCCGCGGCACAACCGCCGCGTCATGGTCCAGGTCATGGAAGGCAAATAACCCATACAAGAGTCCTGTGTTCGACCGGCTTAAAAAAGCTCTAGCGTCCATCCCCGCCGATTACGCCGACATCCGGTATGAGATCAAGCACGAAACGAGGATCTCGTTTGACGGGAAAGAGCTCTCGCAGGTCGCGATAAATACCAGCGACGGGTTCGTGCTCCGTGTTCTCAAGGGCGGCGGGTTCGCGTCGTGCGCATTCACCGGGGAAAAAGACCTGGAAAAAGCCGTAAAAAGAAGCCTTGATAACGCAAAGATTATCGGCCGCGCCAATGCCAAACCGACCGTGATTGCCGCGGTGCCTGTCATTAAAGAAGATCGCAAGCCAAACCTTAAGGAAGACCCGCGCTTGATATCGCTTGAAGAAAAGATCGCTCTGACAAAACACTACAACTCGATCGCCACGAGCCATCCCAGTATCGCGACTACAAGCATCGGTTACCTCGAGACTGTCCGGGAAAAATACTTCATCAGTTCCGACGGCGCGCAGGTCCGCGAAGATCTGGTCACGACCAGCATCAGCGGCATGATAACCAGCAGCGACGGCACGCTCCTGCAGAATATCCGGGTCGCGGTAGGCGGCAGCAACGGTTTCGCCATCCTGCGCAACCGCGACGATGTGTTCGAGAACAAAAAACAGCTCGTGGTAGGACTGCTCAAGGCGCAGCCAGTCTCAGGCGGCGTTTACAACGTTATTTTGAACAACAGCATGGCCGGCGTTTTCACGCACGAGGCATTCGGGCATTTTTCCGAAGCTGACTCGATAGAGGACTACCCGACGATGCGCAAAAAAATGCAGATCGGCGCGCGCCTGGGCAGCGCGATCGTGACGATCACGGATAACCCGACCATGCCGGACCAGCTCGGTTTTTATTATTACGATGACGAGGGCGTTAAGGCGCAGGCAGTGACCTTATTGAAGGAAGGGATCCTCGCCGGACGCCTGCATTCGAGACGGACCGCCGCCGAATTCGACGAGCCGGCTAACGGCCGCTGCGTTGCCGAGGATTACCGCTACGCGCCGATCGTTCGTATGGGCACTATTTTTATCCGACCGGGCAAGGATAGCGTCGATGAACTCTTTGCCAAACTCGGCGATGGCCTGTATATTGTTGACGCCAAGGGAGGACAGACCGGCGGCGAGGATTTTACTTTCGGCGCTCAATACGGTTATATTGTCAAACGTGGCAAGAAAAGCGGCATGATCAGGGACATAAACATCACGGGCAACCTTTACCAGACATTGCAGAATATAAGCGCGGTCGCCAATGACTTTGTCCTGTCTCAGACCGGAGGCTGCGGTAAAGGGCAGATCAATATCCGTTCGTGCCACGGGGGGCCGCATATTTTAGTCCGGGATCTCGTGGTCGGAGGACATTAATATGGAAAAACTGCTCGAGCAAGCCCGTAAATCAGCCCGTGACGCGGAAATCTATAATTTTGAACAATCGTACGATGCGCTGGTCTACGAGAACAGCCGTCTTAAGAATGTTTACAGTTCAATGCAGTCAGGCACAAGTTTACGTTTAATAAAAGATAGTCATATTGGTTTTGCGTATACGAGAAACCGCGAAAATTTCGACCAGATGGTCCAGAATGCCCTGGCTTCCATGCGCGAAGGCGTTGTTGCTGATTTCGCGTTCCCAAGTACAAAGCAGGTGAAAGAGCTTGCAACCTATGACCAGGCGCTGGAAAAAATGTCCTGCTCCGAGCTCGCAGCGGAATGCGAACGGGTGATCGGCTTCCTTAGTAAGCTAACCAAAGCCCAGCTGGATGTCTATCTCTACCGTCAAGCCGCCAAGGTGCATATCATCAATTCGGCGGGCACTGATATCGCGATACAGTCGACATCTTATAACATAGGTGCGGATCTCTCCTTCCCAGGCACACGCGCCGCGATCTGCGGTCGAGGGGATGCAAAAGGTTTCATGCCTTTAAATGGCGGAGCCATGGAGCAGCTGGCAGAGATCTACAATGCCTCGACCCGGGAAGTGACACCACCCGGTGGCAGAATGGAGATCCTGTTTGTTCCAGAGGAAATGTATACGCTGATCTGGCGTCTCAAGAGCGCCATGAATGGCCGTAGTGTATATAAAAAAGAATCTCCGGTCATCAATAAACTGGGACAACAGATATTCGATCCCAAGTTCAGCGCCTACGACGATCCGCTTGACGACAGGTATACCGGCGCCCGGTCATTCGATGACGAAGGCACGCCATGCCGGAAACTGGACATCGTTGAGAACGGGTGTATCAAGAATTTCTACTATGACCTGAATTACGCGGCAAAAATGAAAACCTCTTCCACGGGCCACGGCTACCGCAGCGCGATGTGGAGCGTCGACCCCGTATCGACCAGGCCGGCGCCCTGCCTGAACCATTTTTTCATCAAAACCGGCGATAAAAGCTTTGAACAGCTAATAAAAACCATGCGGCGCGGGATCATCGTTTTCGGTTGCCTGGGCGCGCACAGCGGAAATATCCCCAACGGTGATTTTTCTATCGGGCTATCACCGGGATTGTACGTCGAGAACGGCGAGATCCGCGGACGCGTGAAGAACACCATGATTTCCGGCAATATCTATGATCTGATGAAAAACATCATCGACATAGAGAACATAGCGCATCCGGCGTATGAGGGCGTTATGCCGGCGATCCTGTTCGAATCCGCGATGGTCGCCGTCCAGTAGAACCGCATCGGCGATTCGTTCCCACCCCCCTAACCCGCCTCCCATAGGGACACCAATTATCCCTCACCCCTGCCCTCTCCCTTTCCAAGGGAGAGGAATAAAGTGAGGGTTCAATCTTTGATGCTGCCCACAAGTGGGGAGGAAAAAAAGGAGGGGGATATTGAATCAGCACGTATTTTAGCTATACTATCAGCCATGGGCAGTTTCCAGTACGCGGGCCAGTTCTTTTCCATTCTGTGCGCCGTTATCTGGGCGGTGGCCGTCATTTTGTTCCGCAAAAGCGGCGAAAAGGTGCATCCTCTGGCCCTCAATCTCTTTAAGAATTCCCTGGCTATTATTCTTTTTATCCCCACGGTCTTTTTGTTCGGGGAGAAACTCTTTTTCCCGGCCTCGGCGCGCGAATACCTGATCCTGCTCGCCAGCGGCGCGATCGGCATCGCGTTCGGCGATACGCTCTATTTTCTAAGCCTCAACGCCCTTGGCGCCGGCCTTACCGGCATCGTCGTCTGCATGGGCTCGCCGTTCATTATTTTGTTCTCCATCCTCCTGCTGCACGAGCATTTTACTATCCTGCAGGCACTGGGAGTGGCGTTGATCGTAGCCGCGATCCTCTTATCCTCGCTTGAAAAAAATTCTCAAAAAGTCAGCCGTGCCCGGATCATGAAAGGTATTCTTTTTGGTATCTTGTCGGCCGCCACAAGCGCGGCCGGCGTTGTACTCATGAAACCGGTGCTGACCGTCTCTCCGCTGGTCTGGGCTACCGAGGTCCGCCTGGTCGGTGGCATCGCCGTGCTCGCGGTCATTTTCCTGCTGTTCCCCGGCCGCGCCCGGATTTTCCGCACGATGTTCGAAGCCAAGACCTGGCCGTTCATGGTCAGCAGCTCGTTCCTTGGAGCGTACGTGGCAATGCTGATCTGGCTTGCCGGTATGAAATACACGTTCGCGTCGACCGCCTCCGCGCTCAACCAGACAAGCACGATATTCATTTTTATTTTCGCCGGGATCTTCCTCAAGGAACCGGTCAATCTGCGGCGTTCAATGAGCATAATCACCGCCTTTGCCGGCGTGCTCCTGGTCATCTTCTGCGGGGCCAAGTGAGAAAAAATATCCTGCCGGTGTTCTATCTCCTATTCTACCTGCTGTTTTTCATGACCTCCTGCGCCCAGAAAAAAGAATTCACGTACACGAACTTCATCATGGGCGGTCCCTGCGAGATCACGTACAGTTGTTCGAACGCCGGTCTTGCCAGCCAGACCGCCGCCGAGATCGACGAGGAACTGCGTTATCTTGACTCTCTTTACAACTTTTTTTCACCGCAGAGCTGGCTGAGCGCGCTGAACAAGAACAAGAAGGCGCGCGTTGACCGGGACATGGCCGACCTTTTTACGCTGTGCGATTCCATTTCACGGCTGACCGGCGGGATTTTCGACATTTCGGTCGCCCCGCTGCTCGAAGCCTGGGGCTTCTACTCGGGCAAACAGGCAATGCCCTCAGATGCCGCGATCGCGGCAGCGCGCCGCAGGGTCAATTTCCGCGCCATCATGATCCGGGGGGATTCCATATTCATTCCGCAGGACATGGTGCTCGACCTGGGCGGCATTGCCCAGGGTTATGCCGCGGACCGCGTCGGTAAGATCATACGTAAATACGGAATCCTCTCGGCGATCATCAACATCGGCGGCGATGTCCTGGCAGTCGGCCAGTCCCCCTATGACCGGCCCTGGCATGTCGGGATCAAGAACCCGAGGGCCGCAGGCACGATCGAATCGGTCGAGCTGGCGGATAGCGCGGTCACCACGTCGGGCGATTACGAAAAGTACTTTATGATCAATGGCCGCCGTTATCCGCACATAATCGACCCGCGAACCGGATGCCCGGCAATGCACTTCGCGTCGGTCACTATTTTTGCCAGGGAATGCGCGTTCGCCGACGGCATCGACACCGCGGTCGCGGTCATGGGCCCTGAAGACGGTTTAAAGTTTCTTGACTCGATACACATTAAAGGTATAATATACTATGAGGAGAACGGCGCGCTGAAACGGGTCACAAACCGATGAAAATCGAGGCCAAATACTACCAGAGCGCGGACGGATATGTCCAGTGCCTGCTCTGCCCTCATCTCTGCAAGCTCAAGCCCGATAACAAAGGCATCTGCCGCTCGCGCATTAACGAGAACGGCAAACTCATGGCGCTCGATTACGGCGAGACGACATCGGTCGCGCTGGACCCGATCGAAAAAAAACCGCTCTACCATTTCCATCCGGGCAGCCAGATCCTGTCCATCGCCTGCAACAGCTGCAACATGCGCTGCCCGTTCTGCCAGAACTGGGAAATCTCCCAGGTCGACACCGCGACCCAGTACTTGCCGCCCGAAATGCTGTTGAAGATATTCAAGGACCACGGCGGACTGGGCGTTTCTTACACTTATACCGAACCGCTGATGTGGTTTGAATACCTCCTCGATGCCATGAAGATCATCAGGGATAACGGCGGAAAGAACGTGCTCGTCACCAACGGGCTGATAAATGACGCGCCTTTCGCAGACCTGCTCGGGCTTATCGACGCTATGAACATCGATCTCAAGAGTATCAACCCCAACGTGTACAGGAAAAAACTGGGCGGCGACCTTGACACGGTCAAGAAAACGATCGAAAAAGCGCACCGGCACTGCCATGTCGAGATCACGAACCTGCTTGTCACCGGCCTGAACGATAAGGAAGAGGAGATCAACCAGCTCATCGATTACGTCGCCTCCATCGACAGGAATATCCCGCTCCATTTCAGCCGCTATTATCCAAACTACAAGTACAAGAAAGCGCCGACCATGACCGGCACCCTGGAATACGCGTACGAGCGGGCAAAAGAGAAACTGAACTATGTCTATCTCGGGAACGTGCCCGGCGACGAAGGCGCGAATACTTATTGTCCGAAATGCAAGAACCTGCTGATCGAGCGCCTGTATTTCAAGGCGCTGCTAAAAGGATTAAAGGGCGACCAGTGCTCAAAATGCGGGGAAAAGGTAAGTGTCATAGTATGAGGCGCGAATTAATAGAACGAAATTTTTTTAAAAACAAGATCTTAACACACCATAACAGGAAGGCGGGTGCACAATGGCGGCAAGAAGAAAGATCGGCATAATTATTCTGGGCATTATCGTGGGCGGTATCATTGGTTCAGTTCTTTCTTATTTTTTCAACAACATATTCCCCAGGGGACCGGTAAAGAGCTTCTTTTTCGACGCGCTCAAGATCGGATTTTCCACGGTCACCATCAATCTTGGTTTCATCATGTTTTCCTTCGGGTTATTTCTCAACATCACGGTCTTGACCGTCATTTTCATATTCGTGACGATCTATCTACTGTTCAAACTATAGCGAAAAGAACGTGTTCCTGCAAGGCAAGAAAGTATCACTGCCCAAAACCGTGGAGGTCATCAATCCTTATGACAATACGGTGATAGAAAAGGTCGGATCGTGCGGCTTGTCAGAGATCCCGCGGATCCTGGAGACCGCCCAGCAGGGTTTCGCTATCCTGAAACAGCTGCCAGCCGGCGACCGCTCAAGGATCCTCGAGCGCGCGGCCGGACTGATGCAGGAAAGAAAGCCGGATCTTGCCAGGACGATCTGCCTGGAAGCCGGAAAAACCATCAACGAAGCGCGGGCCGAGGTCGACCGCGGCATCAATACCATGCATCTTTCAGCCGTTGCGGCCACAAGGCTGGCTGGCGAGACCGTCAGGTTCGACCTGGCCGGACCGACGAAGAAAACCGGATATTTCACGAGGGTGCCGCTGGGCATAGTCCTGGCGATCTCGCCCTTTAATTTTCCCCTGAATTTGTCCTGTCACAAGATCGGACCGGCCATTGCCGCCGGCAATTCGGTCATCCATAAACCCGCCACCAAAACACCCCTCTCTGGCATTATGCTGGCCCAGGCGCTGGTTGATGCCGGGCTGCCGCCAGCCGGCATTACGGTCGTTGTCGGACCGGGCAGCACGATCGGTAATCAACTTGTAAAGGAGCGGGCGACCCGCAAGATCAGCTTCACGGGCAGCCTTGAAGTCGGAGAAACGATCATGGCGAACTGCGGCTTGAAACGGGTGACCATGGAGCTCGGTTCGAATTCGGCCGTCGTCGTGTTCAAGGACGCGCCGCTTGACTACGTGGCGAAAAAAGTGAGACGAGGGGGTTATACGCTGGCCGGCCAGGTGTGCATCAGCATCCAGCGGGTTTACGTCGAAGAGGAGATCGCGGAAGAGTTCCTGAGGAAATTATCCCTTGAGGTCGGACAGATCAAGTTTGGCGATCCCATGGCCGAAGACACGGAAATGGGTCCCATGATCGATGAAACGGCGTTGAACAAAGCCGCCCAGTTCTGTGAAGACGCGAAAAAACATTCGGGGATCCTGATCATGGGAGGATCCAGGCAGGGAAACGTGTTCTTGCCGACGATCATTTTTAATGCCCGGGAGGACGCTCTGGTTGTCCAGGAAGAAGCCTTCGCGCCCATCGTCGTAGTCAACACGTTCAAGACCACGGAACAAGCGATCCAAAAAGTGAACAACACAAAATACGGTTTGCAGGCAGGGGTTTTCACGCGTGACATGAACAAGGCGCTGGAGTGCGCTTCCGGAATCGACGCCGGCGGGGTGCTGATCAACGAGACCCCCACTTACCGCGTCGATAATATGCCTTACGGCGGGACCAAGGGCAGCGGCATCGGCCGCGAAGGACCGGATTTTGCCATCAAGGAAATGACCGAGGAAAAACTGATAGTTTTTGACCAGCTGCCCTGAATTTGTATTTCTTTAATCCCCCTTCTTCCCCCTTTGATAAAGGGGGATAAGAGGGGGATTTTATTTTTGCTCTTCTTTTTTCTCCTGCTTTTGCTGTTGAGCCTCTAGCTCCTGAATTCGTTCCACCAACTTTTCTTTCTCAGCTTCCTTTTCCTTCTGGGCAATCCGGTACAACATGACAAAAGCAATGACCATTAGAATAATTGCCCATAAGTAGGAAAACGCGGCTGGTGCCTGGAAAATATGAAATAACATGATGATGACGCCTACAGCAAAAACGATTATTGCCCACACTGCCATAAATCCTCCTTGCAGCAAGCCCTTTGGAACGAAGCAAAAGTACTTGCCTTCTTATTGAAATTATAACGATTATTTTTGTGGTGTCAACCCCGTTAGAAATATCGCATCATAATTCCTCCCCCATTATGGCAACGTGGAGAAAAATCTTTTACAATCGCTGTTATTGAATGTTGATTTTTAATGTTGCCATCGAGGGAGGGGAAGTATTGGTAAACGCATTGAAATATATAGCGTCTCAGTTCCTCAACCCCTGAACTTTATCAAGACGATGTCGCCGTCTTTGACAATGTATTCCTTGCCTTCTATCTTGGTGTGGCCAAGATGCTGTGCCTGCGTAAAACCGCGGTCCTTGACAAAACCATCAAAATCAAGGATCTCGGCTTTGATAAAACCTTCTTTCAGATCGGAATGGATCATCCCGGCCGCGTCGATCACCTTGGTGCCTTTCCTGATGATCCACGCCCTGGTTTCTTCGCCCTTTATCGTGTAAAAACTGATCGCCGAAAGTCTTTCCATGCACAACTTCACCAGGCCGAAAAGCGCCCCTGGTTCAAGCTTGCCGCTGACCCTTAACTCGGTCTTTTCCTTTTCGTCAAAATCGCAGATATCTTCTTCAAGCTTCACGGACATCCGGTAGCCCTGGATCGGAGTTTGAAACGCGCCGTCTTCATCCAGGTTAAGAACGATGATCTCCTGTTTGGTCGAAAGCAGGGGCAGATCAGGCACAGTCGACTGCGGGACCTGTCCCTTTGCCAGCGATTCCTTGATTTTGGTCAGTTTATCGAACTCTTCTTTGACTTCGAACTTCTTTTTGATCTTATCAAGCCTGCGCTCAACCAGATCCAGGTCGCCGAGCATGAGCTCGGTTCTCACGATGTCATAGTCACGCAGGGGATCGATCTGCATTTCGCTGTGCCCCAGCGGAATATCCGCGGCCTCAAAACACCTGAGCAGATGAACGATGATATCGACATCCCGGATATGGGAGAGGAACTGGTTACCCAGGCCCTCGCCCTTGGAGGCGCCCTTGATCAAACCAGCAATATCGACGAATTCGATCGCGGCCGGCGTAGCTTTTGCAGGTTTCAAGATCTCGATGATCCGGTCAAACCGCTCATCATGGATCATGACCATGCCGACATTCCGGTCGATGGTCGTAAACGGGAATTTCGCGACCTGAGCATTGGCCTTGGTCAGCAGGTTGAACAAACTCGATTTTCCGGCGTTGGGCAGGCCGACAATACCTATTTTCATGGTAAACTCTAAATCCTATATTCGAAATTCGTAAGAAGACATCTCTTGTAATTCGTTATTCGGCATCGCTGCCCGTATCGTCTTTCGTTTATCGTCACACGTGGTTTTTTCCTTTAACAACACCGTAAAACGATACCAGCGGCCATGCCCTATAACGAAAACGTTTTTTCCATTTGGATTTGTTTAGGATTTCGATATTAGTGCTTCGGATTTATCCGTTAGATTTACAGCATTAATGTAGTTCTGCGCTTTCTCAAATCCGTCTTTGACCGCGATCTCGATCCCTTTGATACCTTCATCGATGACTTTTTTAACCACACTCATTTCTGCCTTGGAAAACCGTGACAGCACATAGTCAGCCGGATTAATATCGGGTTTTCCGATCCCGATCCGCAGTCTGGCAAAATCATCTGTTTTCAAATGTTCGGCGATCGACCGCAGACCTTTATGCCCGCCATCGCTTCCCCGGGTCCTTAACCTCATCCTGCCCAATGGCAAGGCAATGTCATCGACTACGACCAGGATCTCCTGTTTGTATTTTACCGTTAGTCTGGCAGTGACGGCCCCGGACAGATTCATCCAGCTGACAGGTTTGACGAATGTCAAAGCGCTGCCCTTTACATTCAATGAACATGCATAGTGATCATTTCGTCTGATAAAACGCTTATGAAAATGCTTTGCCAGGAGGTTTAAGAAAATATGACCGACATTATGCCTGGTATTGCGGTATTGCTCCCCGGGATTTCCCAAGCCAAAGATGATCATAATCAGCTCAGATCGGCAGATCCGCCAGACCGGTCCAAATGGTATTACTTGCCTTTTGGAGGCGGCTCTTTCGTAGCTTTGTCTTTTCCTGCTTTGTCTTCCTCTTTCGATTTTTCTTCTTTGCCTTCTTTACCTTCCTTGCCTTCCTTAACTTCTTTGCCTTCCTCAACTGCCGCTCCTTCAGCCGGGACTGCTCCTTCTTCGACCACCGGCGCAACCACGACTTTCTCGACCTTTGGCGTCGAGCATGAGATAACGGCGGTTTCAGGTCCCAGCTCAAAATCAACATTGGCTGGTTTGATATCTTTCAAATGGATCGTATGGTTAAGCAAAACCTTGGAGATGTCAACGTCAATATGCGACGGTATGTCGTCGGGCAGACATTTGACAACGATCTCGCGCAGATGCTGATCAAGCACACCGCCTTCTTTTACCCCCGGCGCTTCGCCAAGAATATGCAGAGGGACGGTTGCCTTGATCTTTTCTTTCTTCGAGATATGCTGGAAATCAACGTGCAGGAGGTTGCCGGTCATGGGGTTATGCTGGACAGATTTGATCAGGCAGGGGTAATGTTTATCATCAACCTTGAGGTCGATCGTCACCACTTCTTTCCTTAGTATTTCCAGTACTTTTTTAAATTCCTTCTCAGGGACATAAATCCTTTTAGGTTTGTCTTTATGCCCATAGACAACGCCCGGTATTTTCGCGTTTTTTCTCATCCTTTTAATATCGCCTTTCTTTTCCCGGGTGTAAACGAATGCTTCCAGATCAATTTTCATTCTTCAACCTCCTTAAATAGCACACTTATTGATTCCGCTTTATGGATCCTCATGATCGCTTCGCCCAGCAGTTTGGCAACCGACAGGACTTTGATCTTTTTATTTATTCTTGCGCTATCCAGCGGTATGGTATTCGTTACCACCAGTTCTTTGATCGCTGACTTCATTATCCGCAGCGGCGCGTCTTTTGACAACAAGGCGTGAACCGCGCAAGCGTAGACTTCCTTTGCTCCGTTTTCCATCATTGCCTCAGCTGCTCCGATCATCGTTCCGCCGGTATCAAGGATATCATCATATATCAATGCGGTCTTGCCTGATACATCGCCGATGATATTGTAAACAACAGACTGATTTGGACCGGTTCGACGCTTATCCACGATGGCGATGGGTATTTCTTTGCCCAGTCGACGTGCGAACCCTCGCGCATGTTTTACGCGTCCCGCGTCAGGCGAAACAACCACATAGTTATCTAATGCCCGCGACCGGTAATACTCGATAAATACCGGCGCCGCGTACAACTGGTCGACCGGGATATCAAAAAAGCCCTGGATCTGTTCTGAATGAAGATCGATCGTCAGGATCCGGTTCGCGCCGCTGACCGTCAGCAGGTTGGCGATCAGTTTTGATGATATCGGCACCCTTGGCTCATCCTTGCGGTCCTGGCGCGCGTAACCATAGTAAGGAATGATGGTAGTTATCCGGTCAGCCGAGGCCCTCTTTGCCGCGTCCATAAAGAGCAGTAATTCCAGAAGATTCTCCGCCGGTGGGTTTGTTGACTGGATAATGAAAACGTCACGGCCCCGGATATTCTCCTCGATCTTTATTTTCAGTTCTCCGTCAGCAAATCGCCGCACAACGCTGTTCCCGATTTCAACCTTGATATGTTTCGAAATATCTTTTGTTAACTCACTGCTCGTGGTTCCTGCAAATAACTTTATTTCATCCATTAAACCTCCTTAATATCCCGCTATTCACTTATCCTCATAACTTCCTAACCTCATAACCTCATGCCTTCATCTGGGGCGGGAGGAGTCGAACCTCCGCAACAGGATCCAAAATCCTGGGTCCTGCCACTAGACGACGCCCCAAATCCATCAAAGAAAGTAATTAGTTATTAGTTATTAGTAATTAACGTAATTTCAAGAAAATAACATTAAAGTGTTTCTCTATCTGTTTTGTCAATTACTAATTACCAATTACACAATTACTAATCAAGGTACTGATTCTGCTTCAAAATATACCGCGCCGATATCTGAAAAATATTTTTTAGCTTTTATTTTCGTTTGTTCATCAATAACGGCATACAAACACGATCCGCTGCCAGATAAGGATACCATGAAAACACCGCTAGCCAGGATATGCGCTTTGACATCAAGAAGGTCCGGGTGAGCACTGAAAACTACTTGCTCAAAATCGTTATGTAAACCATAGCCCGTGAACCCGGTTCTTTCAGCCTTCTTCTTTTTACGGTCTCCTGCAATAATATCCAGATTTACAGCGGGCGTCAATAGCCTTTTGTCATATTCTTCATACGCCCACTTTGTCTGCACCGCATACCCGGGATAGTAGATCAGAAGCGACATTTTGGGCATTCTAAAAAATTTAAGTTCATCGCCAAGGCCGCGGGCATATGCCGCTCCTCCCTTTATAAAAAATGGCACATCGCAACCGAGCTCCCGGGACAATACCATTAACTCTTCATCTGAAACATTAACGCCCGTCATTTCACGGAGGCCCTTCAAGGTCTCGGCCGCGTCCGATGAACCGCCGCCCAGACCGCCGCCGACCGGAATGTTCTTCAGCAGCGTGATCTTTACGCCTTTTCTCAGCCCGTAGCGCAATTTAAACAGATCGGCTGCTTTAAAACAAATATTTTCTTCCTGGCTTAGCTTTAATCCCGGCGCATTGATTGCTATCCCCGACTCGGTTTCGTCGAACAACAGCTTATCGGCAAGGGTTATCGTCGTGAAAGTCGTCTCAATATTATGGTATCCGTCTTCCCGCTTGTTGACGATCTTAAGACCAAGGTTGATCTTCGCACGCGCAGACCGGCTGATCATCTGATCTCTTTGATCTTCACCTTTACCACACCGTCCGCGATCATGTCGATCTCCTTGGCCGCGGCAAAGGACAGGTCGATTATCCTGTTTTTGACCCATGGTCCGCGGTCGTTGACCCGCACGACAACGCTCTTATTATTTTTCAGATTCGTGACCCTCAGTTTCGTTCCGAACGGGAGTTTTTTGTGGGCGCACGTCAACGCCCATTTGTTATAGCTCTCTCCGGAGGCGGTTTTCTTCCCGTGGAACTCATCACCATAATAAGTTGCCATGCCGGTCTGGACAAAAGCGTCGGCTGCCGCGCTGCTTCCCGCGAGACAGCAGCACTGCATGGCGAACATCATGATCATCATGTTCAATTATACAACAAATTGAAGCGACTGTCAATCAATTGCGATGAAAACCGCTGTCGCGCGCGAATTCAGGCACGATCTAGCACCGCGCGATCGGAAATTCGCGCGCGGATAGCGTCAATGCAATATCCGTGCCAATTACTTTTAATAATTTTTTCTTTTTGCCTTGACTTTCGCTTTTTTTTGTATATCCTTATGAAGGTAATTCTCGATTTTAATAAAAACTTTTTTCGAAAAAATATGAACTCATATTTCAGCAGTTTTAAGTAAAAAAATGTTGATAACTTTGTGGATTGTTGTGGAAAAAAGGACATGAGCGATCTAGCAAAAAACACTTGGGAAAATATTTTAACTTACATTAAGGAAAGAATACCGGCCCAGTCGTTCACCACGTGGTTCGGCGACAGCAAGGGCGTGGAATTGAAGGACGATGTGCTGCTCGTTGAGTTCCCGAACAGTTTTTACATCGACTGGATCGAGGAACACTACTACCGGATTCTTGAAGAAGCGGTAGGACAGATCGAAGACCGCAAGCTGCGCCTGGCGTTCAAGGCGCTGAAGCAGCAGGGCGACCGTCCGGTCAAGAAAAGAAAGCGGCTGATCCTGTCGCAGGACGGCACAAAGCTCCAGGACCGCTACTCTTTCGAAAATTTCATTGTCGGCAAGAATAATGAGTTCGCTCACGCGGCGGCGCTGGCCGTGGCCGAGGCTCCCGGGCAGGCGTATAACCCGTTATTCCTGTACGGCGGAGTCGGGTTGGGTAAAACCCATTTAATGCAGGCGATCGGTAACTTTGTTTGCCGTCAGAACAAAACGATAAAGATCTATTATACGCAGGCCGAGACGATTATGAACGAACTCATCGAGGCTATTCAGAAAACCCAGCAGATGACATTTAAAAAGAAATACCGCAACAAGGACCTCCTGCTGATCGATGATATTCAGTTTCTTTATGGCAAGGAACGGCTTCAGGAAGAGATCTTTCACACTTTTGACAGTCTGTATACACAGGAAAAACAGATCGTCATAACTTCAGACCGGCCGCCCAAGGACATCCAGACCCTGGAAGAACGACTGACATCGCGGTTCCAGGGAGGACTGGTCGTTGACCTTCAGCCTCCGGACCTGGAAACCAGGATCGCGATCCTGCAAAAGAAGGCTGAAACCGAGAACGTGAAACTGCCCACCAACGTGGCATACTATATCGCGGCCCGCGTGAAGTCGAATATCCGCGAGCTTGAAGGATGTTTGATACGGCTGTTAGCGCTTTCGTCGCTATCCGGACATGAAGTCACCGAGGAACTAGCCGAAGAAGTATTGAAAGACCTGCTGGGTGCGTCGGAAAAGATCACGAAGGACATCGTACTGAAGAAAGTCAGCATTGAATTTGGTTTTTCAGAGGAAGACATCAAGGGCCAGAAGCGGACGGAGAAACTCGCGCTCGCCCGCCAGGTCGCAATGTATCTTATTAGGAACATGCTGAATCTTTCGCTGACCGAGATCGGTGATTTTTTCAGCGGCAAAGATCACAGCACGGTCATCTACGCCATAGCTAAGATCGACCAGCTCAAAATAAAAGATCCCGAATTCAATCAAAAGCTCGAGCGTATAACTAGCCGGATAAACGGTTGAGAATATGTTAGTAGCTGCAGAAGTGTCCTTTATCAACAACAATGTACGTATTATGAACAATAATATCAACACGGCGTTTGCCGACTTAAACTGGTTTTCCGCGCACAAACCATCTTTTCAACAGTTTAAAGGATACAACAACATCAATATGTTATATTTAATAAATTATTATTATTATTGTAAGGAGGATTAATGGAATTCAAAATTAAACGAGATCTCCTGGAAAAAAATTTAAACAGCATTGTTAGATTGATCCCGCCTAAAAGCACGTACACGGTCTTGCAGAACATCATTATCGCAGCGAAAGACAAGGCACTTTCGATCGAAGGAACTGACCTCGATGTTTTTGTCAAAAAAATTATTCCTGCGGACGTAAAGACCGAAGGCAAAGTACTTTTACCCGGCAAGAAGATCCTGGAAATAGCGCGCGAAGCAAATGCCGATGATATGGCGTTTAAATTAAAGGAACTCAACCTTCAGATCGTTACCGGCGGCGCTCACTATAATATTCCGGCGCTTGACTCCCAGGAATTCCCAGAGGTGCCGAAGTTCCCTGAAAAAATATGGTTGCAGATGACCGTCGGCGATCTGGGACAGATGGTCGATTCGACGATTTTTATGGTTTCCAAGGATATCAGCCGCCGGCCCATGAACGGGATCCTGATCCAGTCAAAGGACAATGAAATGCGGGTCGTGACGACCGACGGCGCAAGACTTGCCATGTGCAAAAAAGAAATGAGAGCGCCGGTCGGCGAATTGATCGCGGGGCCGAAAATATTCGATTTGTTGGACCTTGACCGGACTGAGGAAAAGATCGACCTGTTCATGGAAGAAAGGATGATGGGCGTGAAATATCTCAACACGACCATCATCGCAAGGCTCATAGAAGGTCCTTATCCGAACTATGAAGGCGTGATCCCGAAGACGTTTGCCGCGAAGTGCACGATCGAAAAAGGGATCCTCGAAGGCGCGCTTAAGCGCATGGCCGTCGTGGCCAGCTCCAATATCAAGAACGTGAAATTCGATTTTGCGGAAAATACGATCCTGCTGTATGCTTCCTCGCCGGACAGCGGCGAAGGCCGCGAGCAGGTGCCGTGCCAGTTCGAAGGCGAAAAGACCGGCATCTGGTTCAACGCGAACTACGTGCTCGAAATCTTCCGGCATATTACCGCGAACGACGTCGTATTCCAGCTTACTTCTGCGTCAACCGCCGCGGTGGTGCGGCCGAAAGACGATGAAAATATGCTGTATTTATTGATGCCACTAAGGATCGACAGCTATGAATAGCAGAATATGGACACACCTGATCATTGGTTCGGCACTCATTTTGTGCCTGGTACCCGGTCTTTTGCCCGGGCAGAACTATGGGCCGAGCCTCGGTATTATCCTTGGTTCGCCCACGGGGTTCACATTCAAGTACGTATTCGCTCATACCTCGGCGATAGCAATAAATGCCGGATGGGGATTGGTCGGCGACGTTCATTTTGCCGCTTCGTGCGATTATCAATTCCTGTTCCCGCAGACCATGCGATGGACCGATGAGTTTGAGGGCACGGCCCATGAGTTAAGGGGTTTGACACCCTATCTGGGCGTGGGCGGAAGGCTGACCATCGAGGAAGAACCAGAACCAGCCAATGATACTAAACTGCACGTCGGCGTCAGGCTGGGCGGCGGGCTCGAATACGCGATCAACCGGTTCGGCATATTCCTCGAAATATATCCGGTGGTTGATATAATCCCCTCGACCGATTTTGATTTCATGGGCGGGCTTGGCTTCAGATTCTACTTCGGCGGGCACCGATAAACAAATATAAGGCGCAGACAATCTAATAATTAAGGCGCTGACTTTTGCGTCCTGTTTATACATAAGAGAATTGTAAGAAAAACGGGACTATTGACATTGTTTTAAAAATATGTATACTTCTAGTCTTACGCGATTGTCAGATACACCCTTGACAATTGATGCTTTTTTTATATAATATAGAGCTAAAGGTAATTGTTTTTCTTTGGCTTGGCAATTGATAATTGATCTTTGAAAATTTATACAATTGGCGGAAGGGTCTTAAGGTTCAAGTTACTAAGAGCGCATGTGAGGATGCCTTGGCATCTGGAAGCGATGAAGGGCGTGGTAGGCTGCGTTAAGCGTCGGAGAGGTGCGAACAACCTTTGATCCGGCGATACCCGAATGGGGCAACCCTTCCCGTGGAAACGCGGGAAATCCTGCTGGCAACAGCGGGAAGCTAACCGGGGGAAGTGAAACATCTCAGTACCCCGAGGAAAAAATATTCCGAAAGTAGTGGCGAGCGAAATTGGAGTAGCCCAAACCGAACTGTATGTATAAGCTGGCAAGCGTTGTACAGTCGGTGTTGTGGGGTCCAGCTCAGGCCGATTGCCATGAAGTCTGTGAAGTTACAAAATCTCTGGATAGTTGAATCCTCCTGGAAAGGAGAACCACAGGCGGTGATAGTCCGGTAGGCGAAATCCAAGAGATCTTCATTGGCTGGATACCCAAGTATTGCGAGATAGGTTATCTTGTAAGAATCTGCCCAAACCACTGGGTAAGGCTAAATATGACCAGATGACCGATAGTGAACAAGTACCGTAAGGGAAAGGTGAAAAGAACCCCTGGCGGGGAGTGAAATAGAACCTGAAACCATGCGCTTACAATCAGCAGGAGTTTGACGCCCGCCTGAGCAATCGGGCGGGACCGTTGAATGACTGCGTGCCTTTTGCATAATGAGCCGGCGAGTTACCCTAACCTGCAAGTCTAATTCCGCTACGGAAGTAGCTGGAGCAGACGTAGGGAAACCGAGTCCAAATAGGGCGATTCAGTAGGTTAGGATAGTACCCGAAACCCGGTGAGCTACCCATGGTCAGGATGAAATTCCGGTGACACGGAATGGAGGTCCGAACTGGTGACTGTTGAAATAGTCTCGGATGAACTGTGGGTCGGAGTGAAAGGCTAACCAAACCGGGTGATAGCTGGTTCTCCTCGAAATGTCTCTAGGGGCAGTCTTGGATGTTCAGTAGTAGTTGTAGAGCACTGAATAGAAGAGAACCCTTCGGGGTTTGAATCTAATTAAACTCCGAATGCTACTACTTTTTAGTCCAGGAAAGAGGCGGTGGGTGATAAGATTCATCGCCGAAAGGGGAATAACCCAGACCGTCAGCTAAGGTCCCTAAGAATTGGTTAAGTGGGAAAGGATGTAAGGTGACTCAGACACCTGGGATGTTGGCTCAGAGGCAGCCATCATTTAAAGAGTGCGTAACAGCTCACCAGCCGAGTTATCTTGCGCCGAAAATATATCGGGGCTCAAATCAATCACCGAAGCTGCGGATTCTGCGTCTATCCGTAGACGCAGAGTGGTAGAGGAGCGTTCCATTGTAGGTTGAAGCTCTGTCGCGAGACGGGGTCGACGAACTGGAAGTGATCATGCCGGCATGAGTAGCGATAATCCAGGTGAAAAACCTGGACACCGTAAGCCCAAGGGTTCCTGGGGAAGGTTAATCCTCCCAGGGTTAGTCGGTACCTTAGCTGAGGCCGAAAGGCGTAGGTGATGGAAAAGCCGTTAATATTCGGCTACCATCTGAGGTTTCGTTATCAACTAAGGGGGAACGCTGGTTGTAAAGGTGAGTCCTGTGTTGGAATACAGGATCTAAATGCCTCAAGTGAGATGCCTGGCAAATCCGGTGTCTCTTAATCTTGGGGCATGATGGGAAGGCCCAAAAGGCCACAAACTCACCTTGAAGACCAGCCGAGAAAAGCCTCTATGTGAGAAATCTTGGATGACCGTACCGGAAACGAACACACGTGGGCGAGGTGAATATCCTAAGGTGCTCGAGTGAATCCTTGTTAAGGAACTCGGCAATCTAACCCCGTAACTTCGGAAGAAGGGGTACCCGTTGTGTTGAACAACGGGTCGCAGTGAAAGGGCTCTAGCGACTGTTTAACAAAAACACAGGTCTCTGCTAAGACGCAAGTCGAAGTATAGGGACTGACATCTGCCCGGTGCCAGAAGGTTAAAGAAGGGGGTCAATTTGTAGCAATACAGGTGAAGCTCCCGACTGAAGCCCTGGTAAACGGCGGCCGTAACTCTAACGGTCCTAAGGTAGCGAAATTCCTTGGCGGGTAAGTTCCGTCCTGCACGAATGATGTAACGACTGGAGCGCTGTCTCAACAAGGAGCTCGGCGAAATTGTAGTGGCGGTGAAGATGCCGCCTACCCATAATTGGACAAAAAGACCCCGTGAACCTTTACTGTAACTTGCTATTGAATCTTTGCGGAACATGTGTAGCATAGGTGGGAGGCTTCGAAGCTCTGGCGCTAGCTAGGGCAGAGCCAACAGTGAAATACCACCCTTGTTTTGTCGGAGGTTCTAATTTCGCCCTTGTACGGCGGAAGACATTGGCAGGCGGGCAGTTTGACTGGGGCGGTCGCCTCCCAAAATGTAACGGAGGTGCCCAAAGGTTCCCTCAGTCCGGTCGGTAATCGGACGTTGAGTGTAAGGGCAAAAGGGAGCCTGACTGTGAGGCTGACAAGCCGATCAGAGCGGAAACGCGGGCCTAATGATCCGGTGGTTCTGTGTGGAAAGGCCATCGCTCAGCGGATAAAAGGTACTCCGGGGATAACAGGCTGATCGGGCCCAAGAGTTCACATCGACGGCCCGGTTTGGCACCTCGATGTCGGCTCATCGCATCCTGGGGCTGGACAAGGTCCCAAGGGTCGGTCTGTTCGCCCGTTAAAGCGGTACGTGAGCTGGGTTCAGAACGTCGTGAGACAGTTCGGACTCTATCCATTATGGGCGTAGGAGACTTGAGAGGAGCTGTCCTTAGTACGAGAGGACCAGGATGGACGGACCTCTGGTTCACGAGTTGTCGTGCCAACGGCATTGCTCGGTAGCCATGTTCGGAAGGGATAACCGCTGAAAGCAACTAAGTGGGAAACCCCCCTCAAGACAAGGTCTCCCGTTCAATCAGAGGGCAACCTCTGATTGGCCATAAGACTACTCCGAGATTAGGAGTTTGATAGGCCACAGGTGGAAGTGCAGTAATGCATGGAGCCGAGTGGTACTAATCAGTCGAGAGACTTGAACTTCCTTCCGCCATCTTTTTCTCAACATTATTGTGTTATTGGTAATTGTGTAATTAATGGAAAAAAGGGAACATAATTACATAGTAACTAGATTACTAGTAACTAAGTTGAAGAATTCCCGGTGGCATTACCGATGGGGTCACACCTCTTCCCATTCCGAACAGAGAAGTTAAGCCCATCAGGGCCAATGGTACTGTGCTGGTAACGGTACGGGAGAGTAGGTCGCTGCCGGGTTTTTCTTTTTGCGCCTAAGGCGCAAAATGATTACCCCGTTATTTTTTAGAATTCTAGAATGCAGAACGGGACGCAAACGTCGGTGCCGCGATATAAAGAATGATTACGGTGATAAGATATTAAAAGCAAGGCTTAGCCTTGCTTTTTGTTAGGAGGTGTTTATGATCGAAAAAAAGGAAAAGTTTGAAACGATCTTGGCAAAGATCAAAGATGTCACGGCCGGCAATGACTCCCGGGATGAAAAACTCAATGCTGTGTGCCAGCTGCTTTACGGCGGTCTCCCCTATTATAACTGGGTCGGATTCTACCTCACCGACGAGACCGGGAAGAATTTAATGCTTGGACCTTATCTGGGCGCGCCGACCGAGCATGTTAAGATCGCGTTTGGCCAGGGGATCTGCGGCCAGGCCGCCGAGCGCAAGGAAACATTCGTGGTGCAGGACGTTTCCAAGGAAACAAATTACCTGTCATGCAGCATAAAAGTGAAAGCCGAGATCGTCGTGCCGATATTCAAGGGCGAGAAAATAGCCGGCGAGCTCGACATCGATTCGCATACCGCCAACCCGTTCACCCAAGAGGACAAGCTTTATCTGGAAAAGATCTGCGGGGAATTAAAAAAGATATTTTAAACCGACCTGCTGACTACGGCTTAAAATAACGGGTCATGAAGCTCCACGTTGGAGACCAGTTTGTGTACCATTTCCAGTTAGGGCTGTATGCGCAGACGCGCCAGTAATAATAATCGTTAGAATCTATGCGCAGGGCATAGGTATTGGTATAAACTTCAATCGGATCGACATCACTGAAAAGGCTGTCGAGCCGGCCAGCCACTTGCAATAAATAAAATTCTGTTTCGTCTATATATGACCATTCCATATTAACATACAAAGGATACGGGATGCCATACTTGTAGAAAAAAGTATCATCCATGGGGTGGAAAAGAACGGGCGGATCGGGTGGATTTGCCAGAGTGTCTTCAGGCGGCTGATAATCATTGGGATCCTTACAGCCAGGATTCAGCCAAACCATGATTATCAACGGTATTAATAATAGCAAGCATGCAAAAGAGTTGCGTCTTTCTATCATCTTCATTTTCATGGTTTCATTTTGACAAGGTAAACATCATACCAGCCCGTGCTGACCATGTGCCAAAAACCGGCTATTATGTAAGTGCCATCGCCGTTCTGTTTGATCGAATTGCCGCCGTCAATGTGAAATCCATTGCTCACCCATTGCCATTCCATGGTGCCGCCGGCGTCGGTCTTGACAACATAAGCGTCTGAGTAGGTTCCCACGGTCGACCAGGTTTTGCCGGCGATGGCATATCCGCCGTCCAGGGTCTGGATCGCCGAATATCCGTAATCGTCATGATTTCCGCTGAAATTCCCGAAAAATTTTTCCCATGAAACCTGACCACTTGCGTTGGTTTTGATCAAGTACACATTACCATTGCCTGCGCCGATGATATAACCACCGTCCGAAGTCTGCTCAACCGAATTGCCACGGTCCCAGGCCGTGGTCCCGATCGTTCTCGTCCACAGGGTGTCACCGTTAGCATTTGTTTTGACAAGATACACATCGCCGCCGCCCGCGCCGAAAGATGTCGTATAACCGGTGATGATATACCCGTCGTCAGATGTTTTATCTAGGGAGTACGCGCACTCCAAGAGAGTTCCTCCATAAGTCCTTGTCCAGACCGTATCGCCGGTCGTGTTGGTTTTAATAAGGTAAAATTGCTGGCTGTTCCCGAACGACAAGCTGACGCCGGCAATGACGTAACCGCCATCGGTCGCTGCAACGACAGAGTATCCCATATCATCGGCTGTGCCGCCGTAAGTTTGTCCCCATATTTGATTACCCGAACCGTCGGTTTTGACCAGATAAACATCCTGGTCGCCGGAACCGAACGAATAAGTACCGCCGACGATGATGTAACCGCCGTCCTGGGTCAATGCGATGCCGTACGCGCGGTCGTCGTCGCCGCTGCCAAAGGTCTTTTCCCATATGACATTGCCTGATTGATCTACTTTGAGCAGGTACATGTCTTCGCCGCCCGCGCCGTACGAAGTTGTGTATCCGGCAATAACGTAATAACCGTCAGTCGTTATCTGAACGCAATTAGCAAAATCATCTTTAGCGCCGCCGTAAGTCTTAGCCCATAATACGTTTCGACTTATGTTTAATACGTGCTCGCCCGACCAGTCTGACTCCGCTTCGTTAATATCCTTTGCCTTCGCGCGGATGGGGTATATGCCAGTATCAATATAACTGTGCTGCATGATAACTGAATCACCCGAGCCCGCAAACAGGCTCCAGTTGGATATTTCGCCGTCGCCCCAATCGAACTGGATCGACACGCTGTCAGAGTCTGGATCTGTTGCTGAAGAGGTAAAATAGTAATTACCAATGTCGCCGCCAACCAAACCTGACGGTGTTGATGGAATATCAGGCGGATCGTTTTTTTTGCAGCTTGAAAAGGTAACGGCAAAAGCGCAGATAAAAAGCATTGGTTTGAAGAAAGCCGTGCGATCTCGAGATTTTATCAAAATCATTCCCCTTTATATGTTCAATACATTGATCTTGTATCATTATATACTGCAAATCTACCTGGTTGTCAACCCCCTATTGACATTGAAGGGTTTTTTTCTATATTAGCATTGCATAGCAGAGGATGAAAAATCTATGAAATACCGGCAAGCTATTGGAGTAATGATTTTCTGCAGTCTCGCCGTCCCGATCCAGGGATCAAACAGGACCGTGCTGCCGGACGTTTTCTACGCAAGGTACGAAGGGACGATTACGGTCGGAAAAAAGCAACTAAACATCGTGATGAATTTGCACAAGCGCGACGAGGCCGCGGACGGTTATTATTTTTATAAGGACAGGGGGATACTGATCTCGATCAAAGGTTCTTTTGATAGATCCGGCAAGGCAAACCTTTCAGAATACATGACCGCCAAATTGACCGGTCTTTTTGAGGGCGAGTATACCAATGCCTCGACGATCGAAGGCGTGTGGAACACGCCGAGCGGCACTGCGAAAGCGGCGTTTAAATTGACCGAGACATATCCTTCAGGCAGCGTCAAGGCAGAAATGAAGCGTCTGCACAAAGAAAACGATGTTTACAGGAACAAAGCCACCGTGACACTGGAATACCCCGTGATCACCGGCGTTGAAAGCCAGCTTACCTTGAGAAGAATCCACAATCTGATAAGAAACGGCATCAGCCCGGAAGCGGCTCTGGAGCAGAACCTGAGTTCGATCACCAGCGACCTGAAGAATATGTATACAGAGAATGAAGAGGCGTCGAGCGACTGGTATTACCTGGAACAGATATCGATCGCGTTTAATGACAACAACATCCTGGGCATTAAGAGTTATCTCAAGGAGTACAGCGGCGGCGCCCACCCCAACCATTCGGTCGCCTATACAAACATAAATACCGGCAATGGCACCCTGATATCTCCAGCAGATATATTAACAAATGGTTATGAGACCGAACTCAACCGCGCGGCCGAGGAGCAGTTCAAGAAAACATATAATATTGATGAAAAGAATACTTATGAAAACGCTGGATTCTGGCTGGAACCGGGGAAATTCGCGGTGCCGGATAATTTCCTGATCACCCCGGGTGGCCTGCTGTTCCTGTTTAATCCTTACGAGATCGCTCCTTACGCGGCCGGGACGATCGAATTTTTTATTCCGTATTCGAAGATTAAAAACCTTATCCAATCTGGGTCGGTTGTTGATATTTTCATAAAGTAGTGGCAGAGGTTACTCTGCGTCTATAAATATCGAGCAAGCTCGACCACTACGGAGATTGGTTGTTCTGACTATTTAAACTCTATTATCCCAAAATTCGACGGATCGTGGCCAAACGGGATCTGCCAGCCTGCATCTCCCAACCTGGGCTGCAGGCGCCGGAACGCGAAACCCCATTGTTTTTCATTGAACGGCGCGAGCCCTTTTTTAGGTATTTTGATCTCCAATGTCCAGGCGTTGGGTTCTTTACCGGATCTTATTTCCCAAGGACCGTTCCATTCAAGGTCTTTCGTACTGACCCCATCCTTTAGGCTGCACCGGCGGTCATACACCGCGCCGTTGCTGTTGATGATCGCCTGGTAATATGTTTCCTTATCATAATCACTGTCCAGGAAGAACCAGATGTTGTCATCCGAGTACGTGGCGCCATCGTGCTCTGTTGCCAGCGCTTTTAGCTTACCGAGGTCTTTGTCAAAACAGCGTATTGCCATGTAGAGGTTATCAGCGTCATGCGCGAGATAATACTGGGTTTCATCAATTGCCGAGCCCGATGAACCGTACTGACTGCTGGTCAGGTCAGTGATCGGTTTTATCTTTGTCCAGGCCGCGTCATTGAGGATACCATCAAGGACCACCGGCTTTTGTATCCTCATCACCGGCGCGATCCTTTTGATCATGCCGGCATTTATCCTTACAGTGCAGGCTTTTTCGTGCTTGTACGGATAGACCATGGTCAATTGAGGAAGAGGGTATATGTTCGAACCATTGAAGACCGCGAGTTCAAAACTCACGTCTTTTGCTTCGCCGCTGGCCATCGCGAGCGGCGCGGCAGAGGGTTTGATCGAATACTTTTTGTGGTTATATTTCCATTTGATAGTCTGTTTTATTGAATCCGGACCGAAATTCTTTACCGTGACCTTGAAAACTTGCGCGGTTTTCCCGGTTTCGTCCCGGACCAGGCAGGGCGAGAACGTGAACGCCTCCTTGAAGATCTTCAGGACCAGGGTATTATCCTCCAGGGTAAAAAAGTCAGGTTCCAGAACCGATCCTTTTTTCATTACTGCGATGTCAGCTTCTTTACCGCGGACCGTCACCAGCAGGTAGCTGAATAAATTTCCTTTCCCGATATCCATATCATCAAGCCCGCCGCCAGAACTGCTGAGCGTGACATATTTTGTGCCGTTCTTCTCAAAATATGTGTACGTATGGTGATGACCGGTAAATACCGCTTTTACACCGTACCGCTCGAGTAATGCTTCCACGGTATCAGCCTGGGCATTATTCCAGCTGTCAGACCAGGTCGGGATGTGGAAAAAGGCAAAGCTATTATCTTTGCTTTTTGATGTTTCCAGGTCAGTTGTCAGCCAGGCGAACTGGGCACTGTCAAGTCCGCCTTCGGTTTGCCAATATAATGATGTATTATCAAGGATGATGAAATGGCTGTTCTGAACGTCAAACGAGTAGTAATGCTTTGTTCCACTGACTTTTTCGAAAATGCCCGTGTCGATCTCGCTTTCGATATCATGGTTCCCGGGAACAAAATGAAAGGGACAGGGAAGAATTCTGATGGTATTCAGGATCCCCTCCCATTGCGCTTTTGTGATCATGGTATCGGTTTCATAACCCTCGATGAGATCCCCGACATTGAGGACAAAGTCAGGTGTAAGGAGCTTGACCTCTCCGATTATTTCTTCAAAGACGCTGTCCGTGTGGCTCCCTGCACGGTCGCCGATGACCGCGAACCTGAGATCAGCGCCAGTCAGGCGCGTGCTGATAAAGATTATTGATGCGACGAAATATTTTAGCATTTTTCCTCCTTTTTTTCTTTTTTACTACCGTTAGACTGAGTTATTACTTCAAATGTTCGATCAGTATTTTAATGCCAATGCCGATCAATATCAACCCGCCGATAAACTCGACGCGGTTCCCGAACAAATGACCGACTTTTTTGCCGATATGAACGCCGATAAAGGAGAATGTAAAGGTTATCAATCCAATGATGATCACCGGCAGCCAGATCGAAATATTGAGGAACGAAAGACTCAGCCCTACTGCCAAAGCGTCTATGCTGGTAGCAATCGCAAGGACGAATAGCGTGGCAAAACTGAGAGTCGAAGCGCCCGTTTCCTTTTTTTCATCATGGGATTCAAATGACTCATAGATCATTTTTCCGCCAATCGCGACCAATAACAATAATGCGACCCAGTGGTCGATGCCGGAGATGATTTGACGCAGGCTCATGCCGGCGAGCCAGCCGACGATGGGCATAAATATCTGAAAGCCGCCAAAAAACAGGCCCATAATAAGGGCGGTATCTATTTTTGCGGTCATTTTTTTACCGGCCATGCCGTTCGCGATGGAAACCGCGAACGCATCCATGGAGAGGCCAACGGCAATAAGCAGGATCGATATGATATCCATGGGATGTTTAAACTATAACCAATATCGGCCAAAAATCAATTAGTTGTTTCACCCTCCCTTTTATCCCCTCTCCCTTAAGGGACACCAGTTATCCCTCACCCCTACCCTCTCCCTTTTTAAGGGAGAGGAATAAGGTGAGGATTTAGTCTTTTATGTTGCCATCGAGGGAGGGGGATTTTATTAAATGGAAAAAATCAGCGATAAATACGGTTGACAGTCGCGCTTTTTCAAGGTATCATTATTAAAAGTATGAACAAACCAGGCGTTTACCGGGTTATGTTATTGAACGTCTTAAAAGCTTCTTTACGAATATGGCTGATGATAGCAAGCAAGTCGAAGATGATCGTTATCGGCAAATTCGTGCAATTCGATATCATTCGTTAACCAATTATCGGTTGTAATAGGAGGCAACATGAAAAAATACATTGCGATTCTGATCTTCTTGGCAAGCATTATATCAGTGGCATGCAATAAACTTAAGATTACTGTATTCTCCGAAATAGATGTCGCTGGCAAAGGGAATTACAATATTTTCGACATCGCAGCAGTGTCCAGTAATCGCGGGCCGATCAGCATCGAAGGAAAAAACTCAAGCGGCCATCAATATATATATGTAACTGGGTCATACCGGGGCGCCGACGGGGTAACGCGCTGCCTAACCGCCAAGTACGATGAAAACGGCAGACCGCTCTGGTATAAACTTTATCCTGAATCGGATGCACAAGGTACCCGGTCAAAGGTCAGTTATGGCATATCGCTGCTGGTGAATACCGGTGGTGGCTTGAAAGAAGAGTGTGTTTATGTACTGGCGGAAGAGGGTGCCGGCAATGAGCAGAAACAATTGATGTTGCTGAAATATGACAGCCTGGGCGGCAAGTTGTTAGAAAAAACCCTCGCGCAGTCAAAATATGAGATAGTCGGTTCATTTTATACAGACAATACCATGAATTTATATTGCGCCGGCTACATGATGAACAAGGACATTGTAAGCGAGATCTTTTCATATAAATTCAGCCCGTCCGGCGATCCGTTATGGTCGAGTACTTATCAAAACCCTGGATTAAACTGCCATTATGTGCTTTTTCAGATGAGATATCCTGGTCAGCTGGTTTGCGCGGGTCTGTCAGGGGAACAAAATGACCTTTTTTATATTCCCTTTGATTCACTGGGCAAAGCGCTGGATATGGTTGTTTGTCAGAGCACTGAACAGGAAAATGCGCTGGCGGATATCATTACTGATGAAGGCGGATCCATATATCTTGTTGCCAGTGACCGTTGGGGATTTTCAACCACTGCCTATGACGGTATGAACACAATGCGCTGGCGTGCTGCATTTAAGGATACCAACGGCGGTCATAATACAGCCCATGCCATCGCGATCGATGATTCCGGCTGCGTGTATGTTGCGGGGAGCAGGAAGGATCAAATGGATCGCCTGGTCCTGGTAAAATATGACGCCGCTGGAGCTGAAGCATGGCGGAAGACCGATATTCTTATTCCAGGCAAACCATGGGGACTGTGGTTCATAAATCCCGATTTCATACATAATCGCCTTGAATATGGACCTGCGTTTGATATAGATATAATCGGGGGCACCAAAAACGGAATGTTTATCGCCCGATACAACACAGCGGGATCAAATAAAGCGTTTGCGCAGTATTGCGTAAAAGACCAGAGCCATTTTATCGGTGCCGCCGACGGCAAATGGATCGCCGTCAATAACGTGGGTAAAGATTTAACGGGTATTAGAAAGGCGCACCTTCTGAAATACGAAGAATTCCAAATATTCGGAATAAACCGCTGGGACTAAGCAACAAGTTGCTTAACTGATATCAGCGATTAAAAGGCAGATTACAACGATAAAGAACAAAAATATTTTAATGACTTAAATCACCGTCATCCATCTGTTTATCTCTGTAATCATATTTTCAGCCCGATCCCCACTCTCATGCGGAAGCCGGGTTTCCACCGGAACGGATTTTCGTAGGTGTAGAAACGCCGCGCCATGACATACTCGTTGCGCAATTCCGGGGCCGAATTAACGCCATCGTGATTGTAGTCGGCTTGGGGCGTGTAGTAACTGCTGGTCATGGTTATGGCCGAAAACCCTGAAACCAGGATCGTGCCTTCAAGACCGTCGTCATCGACCTTGCCCGTGGTGCCGAATACGCTGTTCACCTGCTCGGCGTCGAGCAGGTTAAAGATGTTGGCAAACAGGTTCACGTTTAAACCCGCGACCTTGATATTCTTGTTCAGGTTGGCGTCAACATTCGCGTACCCGGGCATCCGCGCGGAATTCTGATCGCCGAGCGCATTGCCCTTGGCATCGGTCGGCGTGTAAGGGAAGCCGGAGTGGAAGGTGATAATGAAGTCGCTTGATAATTCGCGGGCCGGAACGATAAAGAAATCCTTGGGCAGGGAAAATCCCAGCGTGGTATTGACAATGTGCCGTTCGTCAAAATCGAGCCAGTAATCGATCTGCGGCGTCTTGTATTCGCCCGTGATGGGATCGATGTTGGAATTCACATAAATATCGTAGTAATGCTGCCACGCGTCCGACGCGGTGCCCTTGGCAAACTGGAGCGTGTAGGAAAAGTCGAAGTACCAGTCCACGAACCACAGCTGGTCGAGCTGTTTTTTCAGCGTGAACTCGATCCCTTTGACATTGCCGTAGTCGAGGTTTGTCACCTGGTAATAAGCATAGGGCAAGGTCTCGTACCGTTTGGTCTGGATGAGGTCATAGATATCCTTGTAATAGGCTATAAGGCCGATCGCATAGATGTCGCTGAGCTGGTTCTCGTAGCCCATTTCATAAGCGATCGTTTTTTCAACGGTGAGGTTGGGATTGCCCAGGACCGAGTTGAAACGCCGCAGGAGCAGCCAGACAACCTCGGGCGTGGTCGAACGGTACAGGTTGTGCGCGGTCGGCGTCTGGAAGAAATGCCCGTAATTAAAACGCATTTTTGAACGATCCGTGATCGGCAGCGAGAACCCGAGCCGCGGCGAGAGCCGCCACTTGGCATCGGTGACCGTCATCGTGCTGTCCGCGCTGTTGGTCGGATTGGCAAGCCCCATGGCCTTGGAATCAAAATAGTCAAAGCGCAAGCCTAGTTTGGCAATGATACCTTGAAAATCCATCTGGTCCTGGATGTAGTAAGCGCCTTTAACCGGATTCTTGTTGTACATGTCCCAGAACGGTATCTTCACCCAGGGGAGGTTGTTGTCAAACCAGCCCACGTTCTGAAAGATCAAGTTGACGCCGGTCTTGATCTCATGGACTCCGCCGATGGAATTGGTGTAATTGAGGCTCGTCTGGATATCGCGGTTAAAGAAATAACGCCACATCCTTTCATCGCCGATCGTATAGTAAAAACCGGTCGCGCCGTAGGGATTGCGCCGGAGCGATGCGGCCGTGGTCCGTTCATATTCGGTATAATGATAAGGCATGAGCGTGTCGGATAAAGAATCGATCAGGTAATGTTTTTTCACGGTGTCCGGCAGATCTTGCAGCAGGATGTCGATCAGGTGTTCGCCCTTGAAATGGTAGTCCTCCCACCACTGGCGGTCCAGCGAATCTTCGACGGTATAGTCGCGCACCGCGTAGAATCTGGTCGTTCTCGTGTAGCCGAACTTCGCTTCCACGATCTGCGACTGCACCGGGTTGTAGCTCAAAGTCGCCGTGGTGAGCCAGTTCTTCCACAGGTCGGCCGCGCGATGGTCAAGATAGTAAACCATGGACATCTCGCCCCACATGTCGGCGTAATGCATGTACTGTTCGTGCGAATAAAATTGCGATACCGTCATCTTGCCCTTGGCATTGGGGAACCGGTAGGAAAGTTTGGCCTGGCCCTTGTAATCAAAACGCTCAGCCGGAGTTTTCCAACGGGCAGCTTCATGCGCGTCCGAACTATAGGTCTCGCCTGACAGGAAATAACGGAATCTTGATTTTACCAACAATCCTCCGCCCATGCTCAGTTCGACAAGGTTGTAGCCGTAATTCAGCTTGGACGTCGTGAATAACTCGTCCGTGGTAAACCGCGCGTTGCCGCCAAACCGGTCGTTTCCTTCACGGGTCACGACATTGACGACACCGGAAAGCGCTTCGCCGTACTCGGCGTCAAAACCGCCGGTAATGATGTCGATTTCCTCGACCGCATCTTTGTTGATCTGGACCGACTGGGTGCCGTAATGGGGCGCCTTGGTAAGAACGCCGTCCACAAAGTACGCGATCTCCGCTGCCCTGCCGCCGCGGATGTGCGTGCCGTAGCCGTCCTGAGACACGCCCGCCTGCAGGGTTATGATCTCGTTGATCTCGCTCACGGGTAATCGACTGATGTCATCGGCCGTGGTCGTGTGGCTGGTCTGGGTCTGGGTGCGGATGACGATCTGCTTCTGAGCGGTCGTGACGACCGGTTCAAGCATGATGATCGTGGGCGATAATTTGAAGTTCAAGGGTGTTGTCTGGTTCGATATCACGACAACCATTTCGACGGTCGCCGGATTGTAACCCATACATGTTGAAGCGATGGAATACGTGCCGACCGGCACATATGGAATAAGATATTCTCCGTTTTCATCGCAGGCCGCGCCCAATTCCGTACCTTCTATAATAACATTAGAACCCGGGATAGGTTGATTTGTCTGAGAATCAATAACCCGTCCCTGTATCCTGCCTCTTTCCATGGCAGCCAGGAACGAAATGATCATGAAAAATATCACAACGATGCGCTTCATAGGTTACCTCCTTCCTATGTATGCATGTATTTGCATGATAATGTACTCCATTTAGGCTTAAATGTCAAGTGATGAAAAAGCATTGACAGTGAACGGTTTACCTCTATAATTGTGCGACGATGTTTATATATCTGGCGTTGTTCACCCAAGTGCAATTGCAGGTGTTGCCATCGATCAAAGACACGTTGTTCATTGATGAATGGCTGTGCCTGGGACCGTTCTCGATCGGTGTCCGGGAAGCCATAGTCGACGCCGACCCCGCCATCGAGACGGCCGGATATAAACCGGAAACGCTGAGGACATATCCCACGATCCTGGCTGACGGAGGTGTTGTCAAATGGCAGAAAACAAATTCTGACAGCGGTAATATCCGGGTCGAATATAAAAATGTTCCATGGGATACGCTTCAGGATATCTACGGGTTTATTGGTTTGCTCAACGCGACTTATGCGTGGGCGGAATTTGGTTGCGACAAAGACTACAGGGTTTTGATAAACGCGCAGGGCATCGGTTCTTTTGTTTTAAACGGCAGGTCGTTCCCGGGTGACGCGTACGGCGACGGTTATTTCCGTGTTCCGGTGGTGTTGAAAAAGGGCACGAACACAATTGTGCTTAAACTGTCTGATTATGGCGATCACGAGGCGAGTTTCAGAATAGAACCCGTAGCTGAACCGCTCCGGATCGTCGCTGAAGACGTGCTTGTCGCCGATCTCATTGTCGGCGAAAAAACTGCTGCTTATATTGGAGTACCGGTCATGAATACGACGGAAAAGCGTTTGGATCAGATCATTATCGAAGTGACCGGAGAATTGATAAAGCCTTCAAGCAGAACCTTGCGCAGTTTGATGCCCCTGTCATGCATCAAAGCGCCGTTGGCGATCGAGACCCGGGACATTGTGGGCTCGGGTGACAGCACCCAGGTCGAGATAAAACTCAGCAGCGGTGATCTCATTACCCGGAAGATCTGCTGGCTGAAGATCAAAAACAGCGACAGTTCATACGCGCGCACATTTTTGTCAAAGATTGACAACTCCTGCCAGTACTATGCGGTCTTGCCGCCAGCAGACTATGGACCGGACAGCACGTACGCCTTGATCATGACCTGCCATGGCGCTGGTGTTGAAGCGCGCGGGCAGGTTGGCGCGTACACGCAAAAGGACTGGGCGTATGTGGTCGCGCCGACCAACCGCCGCAGGTTTGGTTTTGACTGGCAGGATTGGGGACGGCTGGATTTTCTTGAGGTGTTAGACGAAGTCAAAAAGAACTACAAAACAGATGAAAATCGCGTTTATTTAACTGGTCACTCCATGGGCGGGCACGGGGTCTGGCATATCGGCCTGTCGCATCCTGACCTCTTTGCCGCGATCGCGCCGTCTGCGGGCTGGACCACGATCCAGCTGTACGCGCCGTTTACCCTGCAGAAGAGTTATCTGTTCGCCGAACCGGAGCAGTTAAAGTATCGGGATATGGTCATGCGCGAGGATAATCCGGCGCTGTTTCTGGAAAACGCGCTGAACCTGCCCATCTATATCCTGCATGGCGGCGCGGACGACAATGTCCCTCCTGTCCAGGCCAGGCTGATGAATAAATATTTATCAGGAATGCATAAAATTTACATTTATAACGAGGTGCCGGATATGAGCCACTGGTGGGACATTGATTCAACCCCGGGCACGGACTGCGTGGACCTAAAAGAAATGATGGAGTTCATGAAAAAGCAAACGAGGAACCCATGGCCTCAAGAAGTTAGAATAAGACCATACGATTTGGCACAGACAAATAATTCTTATTGGATTCACATCGATGAACTGGAGAAGCTATATCATTCTAGCGAACTGACAGCACAGCAAAAACATTATGTAATTGATGATTATTTAACAGGGGGATTTGAAGTTGATGACATAAAAATGAGCTGGAGTAATGTAAAAGCTGCTACGATATCTTTTAAAACAAAACTTGAAGCTGAAAGATCCGGCTTTTCTATAAATGGAAAACAATCTATTTTCTCTAATGGAAAATCCCTTGATGTATCAATTTATAAAGAGGGTAATAACTATAAGATTGGCAAACCAAAAGAACATGGTTTGAAAAAAATTCCAGAGCTTTACGGTCCGATCAAGCGCGCGTTCTTCTCCCCCTTCATTTTAGTTTACGGCACGACCGGCGAGCCGATGTCAACCGAGAATAACCTGCACCTGGCGCGTTCGTATGCCTACACGTGGTGGATACGGGCGAATGGTTTTGTCGAGATCCTGCCGGACACCGAAGTAACTGAAGAAATAACCGAGCAATTTAATATGATATTATTCGGCAACAACGAAACAAATTCTTATGTGAAATATATCAATTATAAACTGCCGATAAATATCGAGTACGGTCATTTCCGCGTGGGCAAGGAGCGTCTCGACGCGGACGACCTGTGTCTGATGGAAATCTATCCCAACCCATTGAACAAGGAAAGATTCGTGCTGGTGTACGCTCCAGCGTCGGCCTATGCGGAAAAACATATGAGCCTCTTCCCGGTTCTTTATTCCGGTTCAGGTCTCCCCGACTTCATTATCTGGGACGCGTCAGCCGCGCGCTTCGGCTGGGCCGGCGTGGTCGCGTGCGGGTTTTTTGACCAGCGCTGGCAGCTGGACCGAAAGTCGATGTTCCTTAAAGAATAACCAGCCGAGTATTGTCCTTGACTTTTGTAAAATAATATTTATAATATTACAATGCAAGAAGGCATCAATATCTTCGAAGAAGATTTTTACGCGATCACCGACGCGTTGGGCCGCTTACTGCAAGGCACAAACGCGCGCACTGTCTTGTTGATCGACAAAGCCGGGCAGCTCATCACTTCAGCCGGCGACACCGCGAAGATAGATGTGTCATCGTTCGCCACGCTATCGGCCGCGGATTTCGCGGCGACCAGCCAGCTGGCTGCTTTGATCGGAGAAAAGGAATTTTCCACGCTGTTCCACCAGGGTGAAAGGGAGAATCTATATGTTTGTTTGATCGCCAACCGGGTCATCCTGGCGGTCATTTTTGACCAGCGAACAACGCTGGGTTTGATCAGGGTCAAGGCAAAGAATACCGCGACCGAACTGGAAAAAATATTCACCGATATTTTCAACAAGCTCACCAAGGGGACCGATGCGCCGAAACCGATAGACATCGATTTCACCAAAGCAGCCGAGGAAGAGCTGGACAAGCTGTTTGGTTTTTGACCCTGATGCATGGCATTAATTAACTACGCGTCCCGAGAGATAAACTCCAAGGTCGTCTATTACGGACCAGGCTTGGGCGGTAAAACAACGAATCTTAAGTATATTTACACGAAATTGAACCCATCGATCAAGGGGAAGCTGATCAGCCTGGCGACCGAACTTGACCGCACACTTTTCTTTGACTTTTTACCGGTAGACCTGGGAACGATTAAGGGGTTCAAGACCCGGTTCCACCTGTACACGGTGCCCGGCCAGGTTTTCTATAACGCCTCAAGAAAACTCATTTTAAAGGGCGCGGACGGCATCATTTTTGTCGCCGACTCGCAGATCGAGCGTTTTGACGAGAATATCGAATCCTTCCAGAACATGGAAGATAACCTTATGACCTATAATCTGAGCCTGGAGAAAATACCGTTGATCATCCAGTATAACAAGCGGGATCTGCCAAATATCACATCCGTGGAAGAATTGCAGAAGGCGCTGAACCCGCTTAACAAATATCCATATTTTGAAGCGGTCGCGTCGCAGGGCATCGGGGTTTTTGAAACCCTTAAAGAGATCTGTAAACGCGTGCTCATAGCATTGGCGTAAAATAAACTGATAATATTAACCTAACCTAAAAGAAAAAAATAACACAT
This sequence comes from bacterium, assembly GCA_036382775.1. NCBI lineage: Bacteria > bacterium. The sequence continues at coordinate 226,662 of DASVHD010000029.1, forward strand.
CATGACTTCAAAGATATGCAGCCGGTGCAATAAGATCATTAACCCCGGTGATCTTTTCTATCAGGTGGGGATCAAGGTTTTTGCCGATTTTGACGGCGTGATCAATATCAAAGAAAAAAAATTTGATATGAAAAAGGAATTTGACAAAATCAAATCATTGCCTGAAGACCTTTTAGAAGAAGAAGTGTTCAAAGAATTCTACTTTACGCTTTGTCCGCGATGCAAAGAGATTTATTGTGCCAATCCCCTGCACTTGCCGCTGGACAACGTCTCCATGAAATAATAATCTATTAAAAACCTTAAAATGACGATATAAATGTCATTTATCCATCTCCACAACCATACCGAATATTCGCTGCTTGATGGAGCAATGCAGATCGACCGCTTGACCGATCTCGCGGCGAAATTTAAAATGTCATCTCTTGCCATTACCGATCACGGCAATCTTTTCGGAGCCATCGAGTTTTACAAGAGCGCAAGGCGCCGCGGCGTTAAACCGATCATCGGCATTGAAACCTACATCGCCCCGAGATCGCGGTTTGACCAGACAAAAGATATTAAGGTTCCGGAATCTTCTTTTCATTTGACGCTTTTATGCGAGAACGAACAGGGTTACAGGAACCTGGTGAAACTCTCGTCGCACGCGTACCTGGAGGGTTTCTATTATAAACCGCGGATCGATAAAGAGTTGTTAAAACAACATTGTCAGGGCTTGATCGGCCTTTCCGGATGTTTTAAAGGCGAAGTGACGTACCGCGTGAACATGGGCGATATGGCGGGAGCGCGCAAAGCGCTGGCTGAATACCAGGAGATACTGGGCAAGGATAATTTCTATCTGGAGATCATGCGGATGGGTATCAAGAACGAAGAAAAAACGATCAGCCAGCTGCTTGAATTGAGCAAGGAATTCGACGCGCCGTTCGTGGCGACCAATGACTGCCATTATTTTAGCCAGGACGACCACAAGGCGCATGACGTGCTTTTATGCATCGGCACTAAAAAGGTCTTGTCAGACAAGGAACGGTTGAAATTCGAGACAAAACACGCGTATTTCCGGCCGCCCGAAGAAATGATGAGGTTGTTCGAGGACCTGCCAGAAGCGATCACGAATACCATGCTGATCGCTGAGCGCTGCAACCTTGCGATCGACACGTCGGGCAAGGACGTTAAACTTCCGAACTTCCCCAGGCCCGCGAATTTTGAAAGTGATTTTGAATATTTAAAGTACCTGGCATTCGAAGGTATTCAGCACCGTTATCCCAGGACGACGCCCGGGATCGAGGATCGTTTGAATTTTGAGCTCGGTATCATGAAGAAAATGGGTCTATCAGGATATTTTTTGATCGTCCGCGATATCATTCAATTCGCCAAGTCGCAGGATATCCCGGTCGGTCCTGGCAGGGGCTCAGCGGTCGGCAGCCTTGTATTATATGCCCTTGATATAACCGATGTCGACCCGTTGCAGTATAATCTCATTTTTGAAAGGTTCTTGAACCCGGATCGTATCAGTTTACCGGACGTGGATGTCGATTTTGGCGATGCAAAGAGAGATAAAGTCATAGAATTTATCAAGAACCGGTATGGTGAGAAAAACGTTACCCAGGTTATCACTTTTGGCACGATGCAGGCAAGGGCGGTGATCAGGGATGTGGGCAGAGTGCTTGGAGTACCGTATAATGACGTAGATAAACTTGCCAAAATGATACCGTTTCAACAAAGTATTGATGATGCGCTCAATGACGTTAAAGAATTCAAGGCGACGATCGAGTCTAAAGAAGAATATAAAGAATTGGTCGAAATTGCAAAGAAATTAGAAGGTCTGGCAAGACATCCGGCAACACATGCGGCCGGTGTCGTAATAACACCAAAAGAGCTTGTTGAATACGTGCCTCTATATAGAAATCCGGAAAAGGGTGATATCTCGACTCAATATGCTAAAAATTCACTTGAAGATATAGGCATCCTGAAAATGGATATCCTCGGGTTGAGGACATTGACAGTAGTCGACTCCACGTTGAAAATGATCAATAAAAGAAAAGAGGACATGCTGCCTAATGATGAGAAAACGTATGAAATCCTGAAGAAAGGCGAGACTATCGGCGTGTTCCAGTTGGAAAGTCATGGCATGCAGGACTTGCTAAGGTCAGTAAAGCCGGAACGGTTTGAAGAACTGACTGCGATCATTGCGCTGTACCGGCCAGGGCCCATGGGTAACATGAATATGCAAAAAGTCATTGAGAATAAAGAGCATCCCGAAAAGATCAAGTATCAACACCCGTCATTGGAAAAGATCCTGAAAGAAACTTATGGTTTGATTTTATACCAGGAACAGGTAATGCAGATCGCCGCCCATATCGCGGGTTTTTCTTTTGCTGAAGCCGATAATCTCAGACGGGCGATGGCAAAAAAGATCCCTGAACTGATGGATGAAAACCGGGAACGTTTTATTTCCGGTGCCGCGAAGAATAATGTTTCTAAGGATCTGGCTGAAGAAATTTTCAAGAACATCGCACCGTTCGCCGGATACGGATTCAATAAATCGCATGCTGCCGCCTACGCGGTCCTGGCATACCAGACGGCTTTCTTGAAAGCGCATTTCGCGCAGGAGTTCATGCTGGCATCGCTGGACAGCGAGATCGGCGATACGGACCGCTTGTGGGTGCTGATCCGTGAGTCCAGGCGCCTGGGTATTGAAGTGCTGATCCCGGATATCAATGCCAGCGATTACGCATTTAAAAAAGAGAATGGCTATATCCGGTATGGACTGGGTGCTTTGAAGAACCTGGGAAAACCCATATCTGAAGCCATCATGAAAGAGCGCACCCGCGGTGCGTTCAAGTCGTTTTTTGATTTCCAGATCAGGATGAAGGGTCTGAATAAAAAATCCATCGAAGCGCTGATCAAGGCCGGCGCATTCAGCAAATTTGAAGCCAATATAAAGAAACTGCTGGATCAGTCAACTGAAAAACAGACCAAGGGGACGCAAACATCCCTTTTCACAGACGAAGTACAAGAAAACACGGGAAATAACAAAACTGAATCATTGGATAAGACCGCAATGGATAAAGAAGCCTTTGGTTTCTATTTCACAGAGCACCCTCTTGATAAATATCGCGAGGAATTCAGCGTCCTGGGGCTGACCCCCATTAACAACCTGGTAACAGTGGAAGATGGGCAGAGTGTCATTATCGGTGGCATTCTGGGTGCAAAAAAGGTGAGAAAAGACAAAAAAGATCGTAACTACGCGATAATAAGTCTGGAGGATTTTGACGGGGCGATCGATGTTTTCGTTTTTTCCGAGCCTTTTGAAAAGTATTCATCACTGCTGAAGACGGACGCGCCATTGATAATAAAAGGGCGCATATCAGGCGAGGATGAAAAAAGGAGTATTCGTGCTGAACAGATCATTCCTTTTGCAAATTCCAGAGCGTTTTACAAAAGGATATTCATTGAATGCAAGAACGGGAAGATCAATGAAGTGAATTTGAAGGATTTCCAGGAATTACTCGCAGACAACAAGGGAAATTGTGAAATATGGTTCAAAGTAGCAGATGGGAACGACAATCGGAAAATAAGGTCAAAATCCATGAAAATAAACCCGGATCCCGAGGTATTAAAAAAGATCCGGGCGATCTTTGGCCCTGACACATTGAAGATATTCGGACAATTATGAGTAAAAAAGAAAATAGGAGGTAACATGATGCTCATGGTTTTTCTAGGTAGTTTTTATCTGGTGGATCAACCGGATATTTTGATACCGCAACACGGCAGATACGATGTACAGCTTCGTTTTGGTCCTGTTGGTGAAATAATCGGATACGGCAGCATTGATCTATGGGACCGCTTGTCTATTGGCGTCAGTTACGGTGCGGCGAACCTTATAGGAGCCGGAGATCCTGATTTCTACACCCAGCCAGGCGTACAGGCAAGGGTATTGGCGCTTGAACCGAGTGCTTTTATGCCTGCTGTCGCTTTTGGATTTGATAACCAGGGTTATGGCGGATTCAATAACGAACGGTATTATGTCATGTCAAAAGGGCTTTATTGTCAGGTGGGCGAGATATTTGATTATCCCGGGTTGACTATTGTTCCAAGCTTGGGCATCAACTATTGTTTTGAAGACGATGGCCGGCTGGATATGTTCGGTGGGGTAAAGTTCCAGCTTGGTTCGTCGACGCAATTTCTTGTGGACTATTCTCCAAATTTCAATGACGAATTGGATCAAAATAAGGGTTACTTGAATTTTGGCCTGAGGTTCGTGTTCTACGACCAGCTGTTTTTTGAATTTTCTTTGAGAGATCTGTTGGATAATGGAGTGGATACACAACTTAACAGAATGATCAAGATCGGTTATCAGGCTCAATTTTAAAAATGTTTCACGTGAAACATATCTCTGAAATCACCGATAATTCGACACAAAACCGTCAAAATGACATTGGAAAACATGCGCTCAGGAGGTGAAAATGATCAAAGAACTCACTGATAATGACTTCTGGCAGGAAGTTGAAAAATCCAGCGTTCCATTGATCGTTGATTTTTGGGCTATCTGGTCTCAGTCGTGCATGATGGTTTCGCAGACCATAGAAGAGCTGTCAAAGAAGTATGATGGCAAGTTCGCATTTGGGAAAGTCAATGTCGACAACGAGATAAAAACCGCGAATGACTGCGATATTCAGAATATCCCGACGATAATTATCTATTCCAATGGTTCAGAGTTGGAAAGGATGATTGGCACGGTGACCAAAAAAATTCTGGCTGGCAAATTGAAAAAATTGAAACCTAAAAAGACACGCAAGGTGTCTAAATAATGACCATCCGAGGAGGAAGCATGATCAAAAAAAGGAATCTAATCGCCGCAGCATTGCTGATTACGGTGATCATTGCCTGCGGTGGGCGAAAAAATGGTTCGGGCGAAAACAGCGGTTTCACTTTGCCCTCGATCAGCGGTGAACAGGTCGGTTTTGCTGATTATAAAGGAAAAGTAGTTGTCCTGGATTTTTTCGCGACCTGGTGCGGTCCGTGCCGAAGCGAGATCCCGCATCTGGTTGATATATACAACAGGAACAAAGACCGCGGTTTTGTCATACTGGGTATCAGTCTTGAGGATGAAGCGACACTAACGAACTTTCGCGATGAAAATAATATTACCTACCCGATATTATTGGGCAACCGGGAGGTTTTTAACCAGTATAACGTTTCGCCTATCCCCCATACGATATTTTTCGACAAGAAAGGAAAACAAAGAAAGGTTCAGATCGGATTCGCGCCCCAGCTGATCCCTGAATTCGAATCGTTGATTGAAACGATGCTCAACGAGTGATCTCCGGGGGTTCGATATGATCGTGCTCAACTGGATAAAAGAATTACAGTTCGAAGCAGAGGATGAAAAAGGCCACAAAATAATTGTCGATACGGCCAGAGAAAGCGGCGGTCTTGATGAGGGCATCACGCCTTTGCAGTTATTGCTCGTCTCGCTGGCCGGCTGTATGGCTATGGACATCGTCGCGATCCTGCGCAAGAAAGGCGGCCGGATCGACAAGTTCCAGATGATCCTTGACGGCAAGCGGGCCGACGAGAACCCGCGGCAATACACGAAAATAACCTACCAGATAAAATGCGAAGGCGATTACAAAAGGGAAGACCTGGTCAGGGCCTATGAACTGTCGAGGGATAAATTTTGTTCAGCGCTGGCGACGGTCAAAAACCCGCCAGAGTTTGAATTTCTAATATAATACGCTACTGATACATTACGCCATTACGCCAATGGGCAGAATGACGTAAGCCCGGAAGCTGCGACCGGTGATCCCCGGTGTTATGATGTTATTTCACTCAATGCTCAATAATCAACCGTCTTCAATCGTTTGACCAGCGTTTCGAGCTGGTTCATGACCGATAAGATAGTCGGATCTTTGATCGAATACATTTTACCGCTGACCAGATTTTCATACCGCACAATATCAAGCTGACGTAAAGACCGCAAGACCACGCTGATGGTTGGCACGCTTAAACGCATTTCCTGCGCGATCTCAGTTGGCTTCATGGCAGCGCGGCCCAGCGCTTTCAAAACTTCATAGGCAGTTGGGTTTCCCAATACCCGGCAGATCCTGGAGCTGCGGTAATGCAATTCTGGGATTTTTTTTCTCACGACTGCATTATACTCCGCCATGAACCCATGTCAAGAGCATTTAGTCATTTTGCCAATTGGCTAAATCACTAAATCAATAAGATCAAAAAAATGGTTTTGAGCGTCGCCTCTTGATTTATTGAACATTATTACTATAATTCGTTAATGTTATTCAAAAATAAAAATAAAAAGAATGAAAAAAATATCGTGCATAAATATAAAATGGAGATGAAATGACAGAAAAATTTGATGTCAGGAAACACGCGAAAAATCTTGCGCACAAACACGGCACGCCGCTGTTCGTGATCAGCAAGTCTTTGCTGCTGGCCCAGGTCAAGAAGTTCAGGACGCTGCTGCCCCGGGTCAGACCGTACTACGCATGCAAGGCCAATTCCCATAAATTCATTCTGGAAACATTCGCCGAAGCTGGAACCGGCTTTGACGTTGCCTCTATTAGCGAAATCGACCAGGTGTCGAAACTTAAAGTGAATCATAACCGGATGATCTTCGCCAATACCGTGAAACGTCCCGACGCGCTCAAATTCGCGGTCAACCGAAATGTCAAGTGGATGACCTTCGATTCGGAGTACGAGCTCGACAAGATCGCGCGCTACGCGCCTGAAGCTCGCGTTATAATAAGGATTAAAGTACCGAACGTGGGTTCGGTCGTCGAGCTTTCATTGAAATTCGGGGCTGAACCGGCCGACGCCATCTCGCTGCTTATCAAGGCGCATCGGATGGGCCTGCGGCCGGCCGGCGTCAGCTTCCATGTCGGATCGCAGTGCCTGAACATCGAGAATTACCTGGACGCGCTCGAGGTGTCGAGCATTATATTCAAGGACGCGCAGCTCAAATCGCTGCCTCTGGAGATCCTTGACATCGGCGGCGGTTTTCCGATCCGCCACCTGGACGGCGACAAGGATTTTTTCGCGAACATGGCGCCGCGGATATCCAAAGAGATCGACCGGATGTTCGATTCCAATGTCCAGGTGATCGCTGAACCCGGCCGTTCGCTGGTCGGTCCAGCGTGTTCCCTGATCATGACTGTGATCGGAAAATCCATCCGCGGCAACAAGCACTGGTACTATCTGGATGACGGGGTCTACGGCTCCCTTTCCGGGATAGTTTATGATCATTGCAAGTACCAGTACCAGGTGTTCAGGAGGGGGTTCACCCAGATTACGACGCTGGCGGGCCCGACGTGCGACGGGTTCGACACGATCTCGGTGAGCGAAGAACTGCCCGAACTCGAATTTGGCGATATCATTTACGTCGAAAATATCGGCGCATATTCATGGGCAACAGCTACCTTTTTTAACGGTATTCCACCGGCTAAGGTAGTGACCGTACCATAGGAGGTGCAATAATGAAAAGGATTCATCGTTTAAAAAAAGATATTGACGAAACTCCGGATTGGCTCAAAAAGAAAAAATATCCGAATAAACACCGATACCTTTCCGGAGAGAGGATATTCCCTCCGGGACTGACCGGAAAGGAAACCGTGGGATCGCTGGTCGACGGCGTGTTCCTGGCTTACAACGCGGCGCGGTTGAGGGAGGGCTGCCGTCTGTTCGTCGAGAAAATGCTGAAACCCGACGTTACGATCGGCATGAGCCTGGCGGGCGCCATGACGCCGGCGGGGCTGGGAAAGGCAGTGATCGTACCGCTCATGAAAGCGGGATTCATCGATTGGATGGTTTCGACCGGCGCGAACCTGTACCATGACCTGCATTATGCCTTCAATTTAAAGCTCCATGTCGGTTCCTCCCTGGTCGACGACGCTGACCTGAGAAAGAACGACGTGGTGCGGATCTACGACATCCTGCTTGGCTATACAGATTGTCTCATGGCAACGGACAACATTTTGCGGGAAATCTTCAAGCAGCCCGAGTTCCAGAAGGAAATGGGAACCGCGGAATTCCATAATCTACTCGGCAAATACGCAGCGGAATGGGAGCGCAAGACGAAATGTAAAGATACGTCCTTACTCGCCTGCGCGTACCGGCTGGGGATACCGATATACACGAGCTCGCCAGGCGATTCGACCCTGGGCATGAACATCGCGGAAGCCGAGATCAACGGATCGAAGATCCGCATCAATCCGGCCATCGACGTCAATGAGACGACAGCTTACGTGCTGGCCGCGAAGCGGACCGGCGGAAAGTCCGGCGTTCTGCTGATCGGGGGAGGGAGCCCGAAAAATTTTATCCTCCAGACCGAACCTCAGATCCAGGAAGTGTTGAGGATAAAAGAGGTCGGGCATGATTACTTTTTCCAGATCACCGATGCCCGGCCCGATACGGGCGGGCTGTCAGGTGCCACGCCGCACGAGGCGGTTTCGTGGGGAAAGATCGACCCGACGCGCCTGCCTGACGCCGTGGTCTGTTATCTCGACGCGACCGTGGGATTCCCGATCGTAGCCCATTACGCCCTGGCTAAGCATGCGAAGCGCCGGGTAAAAGGGTTATATTATAAGCGTGAAAAATATGTCGGGAATTTGGTGAGAGAATATTTCGCGCACAATAAATAATAAAAGATAGTTATTGGTTATTGGTAATTAGTAATTAACAGAAAAATAAAATTCAAAAATTTTTTTCTTTTTTAAATTGCAGGTAATCAACCAACATTTCTTTCAATAGCATCGGCGTGTCCAGTCCGTATGGACAGCGTTTCTTGCAGTCCCCGCATTCGGTGCAGTCCTCGATCTTTTGCATGTTCTTCTGCCAATCATCGCTCATGAACTGCTGCCAGGGCATGCGCCGGAGCAACAGGGACATGCGTGCCGCCATGGGGATCGGGATCTCGACAGGGCAGGGGAGACAGTAGCCGCAGGCGCGGCAGAAATTGCTTGCCAATTCTTCGCGGTCCTTTTTAATTATGGCCCAAATTTCATCGTTAAGAACCGGCGGTTTTTTCTCCAGTTCCAGGATCTCTTTCAATTCCGTTTCCCTCTGCACGCCCCAGATCGGAACCACATGGTCATACTGGCGCAGGAACGCGAACGATGCCCGGGCATTGAGCAGGAGCCCGCCGGACATCGCTTTCATGGCAATGAAACCGATATTATTTTTCTTGCAGCTCTGCGCGATCTGAATGTCATCATTATTGGACAGGAAATTCAAAGGATATTGCAGCGTGGCATAGAGACCGGAACTGATCGTGTCTTTCGCCACATCCTGCCGGTGGGTGGACACGCCGATAAAACGGACCACGCCTTTTTTCTGCACTTCCAAAAGTGCTTCGTAAATCCCGCTGGGATCACCGGGCCGCGGCATTTTTTTGGGATGATGTATCTGGTAAATGTCGATGTAGTCGGTCTGCATGTCTTTTAGGCTCGATCCAAGGTGCTCGTAAAATGTCTTTACGTCGGTCGCGTGGGTTTTGGTGGCAATGATGATCTTTTTCCTGACTGGTTTCATGGCATAGCCGATCTTCTGCTCACTGTCCGTGTACATGCGCGCCGTGTCGAATAAATTCATACCGTTTTCGTAGGCTATTAAAAACAGTTTTTTGGCTTCGTCAAAGCTCACGCGTTGGATCGGCAAAGCGCCGAAGCTGCTGCGGCCGACCATCAGACCGGTTCTGCCTAATTTTATTTTTTTCATGTGACGCTCCCGCCCGTCACTCTGAGTCCGGTTTTCGTCTTTTTTTCTGTCATTCTGAAGCGAAGCTGAAGAATCTCGTTGGAGATCCTTCGATCGGTACAAACCTCCCTCAAGATGACAGAAAAGGAATATGTCATTCTGACCCTGAGAGTATCGAAGGAGAAGAATCTGATCTTTTTCATTATCGTTTAGGATTTAGATATTAGTATTTAGTATTTCCCTTTTGGTAACTCGACGTTCCCAAAAGGGAAGGGTGGGTAACGGGATTTGAACCCGCAACGTCTGGAGCCACAGTCCAGAGCTCTACCGTTGAGCTATACCCACCGTAAGGGGGCACATCCCCCTTATATCCAAAAAGTTTGAACGAAACAATACTTTTCGGATACCTTGAATCCCCCTGGCAGCTGTTCTAATACTTTATGCCACTATTGCTTTCTTTGCGCTACCAGGACCAAATCGGTTGTATAACTATTCTTTATCTGGGGCAAGCCCCTTATAATCCCGCACCTTCATTAAATTGCGATATGAGGTGAGGGACTTTTATCCATTCGCTTTTTGATACACATCCATCAAAAAGTGAATGGATGCCTTTGATTCCCCCGTCGGCTGTTCTAATACGCCCGGGTGATAACTATTTGCCCTCGGTACCAGGACCAACAGCTGCACGCTGACTAGATCATGCAGTTACAAGGTGGGGCACCCCTTTTCTCCACGATCGGTAGGTTCCCAAAGAGGGGCACGTCTTCCACAATTAAAATCATTGCGATACCAGGACCAAATGGGTATTTGGAAACAGGTTGGGAAGCTAGATCCAGCATCCCAGCCCAAACCCATTGACCATCTGTACACTACCCCGCGCAGGATTCGAACCTGCGACCCGCTGATTAAGAATCAGCTGCTCTGCCAGGCTGAGCTAGCGGGGCGTTTTTTCCCTTACATCTGTCATTGCGATCCCGCACTTTGGCAAAGTGCGGGAGAAGCAATCTCGGTTTTTGAGTTACTCGCGCTTCTCACTTAATCTTATTCCATTATATTCAGTTCCGGAAATATGTCAATTGATACCCTCACCTTATTCCTCTTCCTTTGAAAGGGAGAGGGCAGGGGTGAGGGTTGCCATTGCGAGCAGATACTTATATGTCATTCCCGTGCAAACGGGAATCCGCTTTTAATCTTATTATTATTATAATTACTTTAGAAATACCAATGAACTTGTCGCGATTCCGGACGGTGTCTCCAGTCTAACAAGATATAAGCCATATACCAGATCCCGTACATTAACCATATGCGTGCCGGCTGTTCTGAAACCATGGTCAAGCGTTTGCACCAGACGGCCATCAGTGCCGTAAAGCTTGAGCGAAATATTATTGGCTGCTGGTAGAGTGTACAATATCACTGAATTTCTTGTCGCTGGATTCGGCGTCACGTTGAGAGCTATTGTTTTTGGTGTTTCGGTCTTGTGCTCGGTCGCGCCGGGTTCCGGTGGGATTTCTAACATGAGATAGATATCAAAGAATAATCCCTGTTGAGCCGCCCACAAAAGATCCATATCCCCTGCAGGCAGCAGAGTCTGTCCATAGATAATATATGGCCGGTTGCGCGCAATATCGAACCTTTTGGCAACCTGCGGCATGCATGTCCGCTGGGTGTGGTCATAGGTAAGGTTAACCGGACCTGACCAGGTTGCGCCATTATCAACTGACTGATTGTAGTAAATATCTGTCCAGCATAACGAATCGTTTAGATTGTTCCGCGGAGTCAAGTAGATCACGCCGACGTTATTCCCGCCGGTCGTTATTCCGACGTAGTAACATTCCGTATCAGGGGCGCCGAATTCCGAAGACACCTTGGTGCATGGCTGCCCTGAAGCCAAAGATACGTATACTTTTCCATATAAAGGGTAAGTCGGGTCATCCGCGTTTGCCATGGCAAATACAAGAACTGGATTGCCTGAATCTGTCACGCAAGCCTGAGCGCCAGTGCTCAGGTCGATTATATTGTTCGTATAGGGATTAGGCCACACCAGATCATAGGATATCTCTGAAGTCCAGGTAATGCCGTCGGTAGTGGTGCGGTAATAAATATCCAGGTTGTCGTCGCAATAGAACACGTAAGCGATGCCGCCATTTATATTGCTATCCCATCCCCAGTAGTAGGTAGCATCGGGGGTCAGCTGTCCTTGAGCCAGTAGAGTGCTCAGATCCGGGGTATAGGTACGGTAATACAAGCAGAATGGGTTTATCCCGTTAAGGATAAAGCACATATTGCCATTGGGCATTTCCTTGCCGATCGCGGTATAAACATACCCGTTCCCGGGATAGAGATCCACCGCCGGATCCCAAGCCGAGCTGAACCAGCCGCCTGAACAATACATTGCAGCGGCACCGCCCCACGCGCCTGAATACAGGTATGAGAACGATATATAGGGCGCTGCATCACCGGCGATCGCCGTGGGACATCTTGCCGGGCCGAAATCCTGTCCGTAAACGGCCCAGTCATGCACCCAGAACGACAGAGCGCCGTCCGCGCTATGGAAGTTCAGTATACCGTGAGACGCATCGTCTTGATTGACGACTCCGATCGCATCTGCCACGCTATTATACGCAACACATTCATGATGAATACCTATAAGTGAAGTTAAAGGGCACATATCGATGATGATACCGGATCGCAATCGCATTGGGTTGTTATATGCAGTATAAGCCGGCAATGTTTCATTATCGTTTATGATCATTGGTTTAACGACCAGTTTTGGATTGCCTGAAAAAATTAAGCCGGCAAACAACAAAACCAACATTATATACCGCATAAATACCTCCAATCGTAATTTATCTCTTTATATTATAAGATCAATGTACTTGTTTGTCAAGGTCTGGCGAACAGGATTGTGCCCTGTCATTGCGAGGAGCGCAGTGACGGAGCAATCTCATCTTATCCTGTGTCATTCCCGTGCCCACGGGAATCCATTTCTTTCATCACTGCGCTGACGGTTGCGTCCCGTTTGAACATATAGGAAGTTTAATGAAAAAACGAGGTCATTGCGAGCAAGTTGGGTGCGCAACCCTAGAAATATAAAATGCTGGAGTCCTGAGGAACGAAGGTAAGCAATCTCAGCTTTTTCCTCGTTTTTTCCTCGCCCCTTGTGGGAGAGGGTAGGGGTGAGGGGTGGGTTTTTTCAAGGTAATCCCGTATCTTGCTGCGCAAAACACGGGATCTCAATTCGGCAACGCTTCCCGCCATTACTGTGTAACGGCGATCAGCGGCCGAATTGGACGCGCCTAGGGTGAGTCGAACACCCAACCTACGGATTAGAAATCCGTTGCTCTATCCTTTTGAGCTATAGGCGCAGACCTAGAATCAATAAATCAATTCAAGTATATATAGATTGGCAATTATGTCAATAAAATCTCAATCCGGACCGTAGTTGTTCAGTATTTTTACGATCGCGGTGCGGGACAATTGAAACGCCCGCGCAAGTTCCTGCGCCTTGTAGCCATGCTCGTGGTGCAAAGCATGAATTATTTTCTGCCGCACATGGCGTGCGGTTCTGCCCCGGGGCGCCAATAATACATTTTCCGTTACGCCATATTCTTTAATCGCTTTCATTAATATTTTATCAGTCTGGCCGATCATTATTTTCCTGTCACCCCAGTCAACCGGTCCATTGTCGCGGTCCATAACAAACCGTTGGTAATCTTCAATCGCCTCTTTTCTTTGGCCGAACTGATCAAAGATAATATCGTATTTTAGAAAATCGTTTTTCTCCAAACCAATGTAAATGCGATAACTGGTCCAGGGATAATCCCTGGGATCGCTCACCAGCCGCGCCTCCAGGGCCTGGCGATGGATATACCGCGTCAGCCAGATACCATATTCATTGGCCTGCACAATGCGATTATTGAACCGTTCGCCGAA